>JBDIAU010000094.1:0-6951 GCA_039812565.1 Beutenbergiaceae bacterium | reverse complement strand
CGCCGCGGGTCAGCCGGCCGCGGCGGCGCCGGGTCCGGGGCAGCGGCGGGGAGCCAGCCCTACACGCCCGGCCGCGACCCGCAGGCCGTCGGAACCGGCCTCGAGCGCCTGGTCGGCGAGCGCGGCTGGAGCGAGTCGCTCGCGGTCGCCGGCGTGGTCGGGCGGTGGCGCGAGGTGGTGGGCGACCAGGTGGCCGACCACTGCCGGCCGGAGACGTTCGCCGACGGCGCCCTGGTGGTGCGCGCCGACTCCACCGCCTGGGCGCAGCAGGTCCGGCTGCTCGTCCCCCAGCTCCAGCGCCGTCTCGCCGACGAGGTGGGCGAGGGCGTCGTCGAGTCGATCAGCGTGCTCGGACCCGCCGGTCCGACGTGGGTCAAGGGACCACGCAGCGTCCCGGGCCGGGGACCGCGCGACACCTACGGCTGAGCGGCCCGCACCAGCGAGAAAGCTCGCCGACAACACTGTGGACAACGCTGTGGAAAGTCCCGGCAGCGCCTGCTCGACGGTAGAATTGCCGAAGACTTTCGAGGGCGACGCACGCCGTGGTGCCCTCCGGTGATCGGTGGGGTCCGCGACCTCGTGCCGGTCCATGACCGACGAGGAGAACCCGCAACCGTGGCCGAGACACCCCCCGCCGCCGGCCAGGCGCGGGAGTACGACGCGAGCGCCATCACCGTCCTCGAAGGTCTCGAGGCCGTCCGCAAGCGACCCGGCATGTACATCGGCTCCACGGGCGAGCGCGGCCTCCACCACCTGGTCTACGAGGTCGTCGACAACTCCGTCGACGAGGCCCTCGCCGGCTACTGCTCCCACATCGAGGTCACGCTCCTCGCCGACGGCGGCGTCCGGGTCCGGGACGACGGCCGCGGCATCCCGGTCGGGATCGTCGAGAGCGAGGGCCGCCCGGCGGTCGAGGTCGTCCTCACCGTGCTGCATGCGGGCGGCAAGTTCGGCGGCGCCGGCTACGCCGTCTCCGGCGGCCTCCACGGCGTCGGCGTCAGCGTCGTCAACGCGCTCTCCACCCGGCTGGAGGTCGAGGTCCGTCGCCAGGGCTTCGTCTGGCGCCAGCGGTACGCCGACGGCGTCCCCCAGCACCACCTCGAGCAGGGCGAGGAGACCGACGACACCGGCACCACGGTGACCTTCTGGGCGAGCGACTCGATCTTCGAGACCACGACGTACGACTTCGAGACCCTCCGCACACGGTTCCAGCAGATGGCGTTCCTGAACAAGGGCCTGCAGATCACCCTGACCGACGAGCGTCCCGACCACGTCGGAACCCGCGACGAGGTGGCGGGGGACGGCACGGCGGACGCGGCCGCCGCCGAGCTCGAGCCCCTGTCCGTCGCCTACCGCTACGAGGGTGGCCTCGTCGACTACGTCCGGCACCTGACCTCGGCGAAGAAGGCGGAGCTCGTCCACCCGCACGTCATCGACTTCGAGGCGGAGGACGCGGACCGTCGCATCTCGGTCGAGGTCGCGATGCAGTGGACCGGTGCCTACTCCGAGAGCGTCCACACCTACGCGAACACCATCAACACCTCCGAGGGCGGCACGCACGAGGAGGGGTTCCGCGCGGCCCTCACGACGCTCGTCAACCGGTACGGGCGGGAGAAGGCGATCCTCAAGGACAAGGACGACAACCTCACCGGCGACGACGTCCGCGAGGGGTTGACGGCCGTCATCTCCGTGAAGCTGGGCGAGCCGCAGTTCGAGGGCCAGACGAAGACGAAGCTCGGCAACACGGAGGCGCGGACGTTCGTCCAGAAGGTCGTCTTCGAGCACCTCGGCGACTGGTTGGACAAGCACCCGACCGAGGCGCGGGACGTCATCCGCAAGGCGATGCAGGCGTCGGCGGCCCGGGTCGCCGCGCGCAAGGCGCGCGAGGCCACGCGACGAAAGGGCCTGCTGGAGTCGAACTCGCTGCCCGGCAAACTGCGCGACTGCCAGACGAACGACCCGAGCGAGGCGGAGGTCTTCATCGTCGAGGGCGACTCCGCGGGCGGCTCCGCGGTCCGGGGACGCAACCCGCAGACGCAGGCGATCCTGCCGATCCGCGGCAAGATCCTCAACGTCGAGCGGGCGCGGCTCGACCGGGCGCTGAGCAACAACGAGGTGGGGGCGCTCATCACGGCGTTCGGCACCGGAATCGGCGAGGACTTCGACATCGCCAAGCTCCGGTACCACAAGATCATCCTGATGGCCGACGCCGACGTCGACGGCCAGCACATCTGCACCCTGCTGCTCACCCTGCTGTTCCGGTACATGCGCCCGCTCATCGAGCAGGGGCACGTGTACCTCGCGCAGCCGCCGCTGTACCGGCTGAAGTGGTCGAACCACACGCACGAGTTCGTGTACTCCGACCGCGAGCGGGACGCGTTCGTCGCGGCCGGCCTCGCCGCGGGCCGGCGGCTGCCGAAGGAGAACGGGATCCAGCGCTACAAGGGTCTCGGCGAGATGGACTACTCCGAGCTCTGGGACACCACGATGGACCCTGACCGGCGGACCCTGCTGCAGGTGACGCTGGAGGACGCGGCCGCCGCGGACGAGATCTTCGCGGTGCTCATGGGGGAGGACGTCGAGTCCCGCCGGTCCTTCATCCAGCGCAACGCGCGCGACGTGCGCTTCCTGGACATCTGACCCGAGCCCGACGAACCCCCGGGCAGAAGCCCGGGTGGGCGCGGCCTGACCGAGACGAGGACGAGGCATGACGGAGACGACGCCGGGCGCGAGCCGGGTGGAGCCGGTCGACCTGCAGCTCGAGATGCAGCGGTCCTACCTGGACTACGCGATGAGCGTCATCGTCGGCCGCGCGCTGCCCGACGTGCGGGACGGCCTCAAGCCCGTCCACCGCCGCGTCCTGTACGCGATGTACGACGGCGGCTACCGGCCCGACCGCGCGTACTCCAAGTGCAGCCGCGTGGTCGGCGACGTCATGGGGCAGTACCACCCGCATGGTGACAGCGCGATCTACGACGCCCTCGTGCGGCTGGTCCAGGACTGGTCGCTGCGCTACCCGCTGGTCGCCGGCCAGGGGAACTTCGGCTCCCCGGGCAACGACCCCGCCGCCGCCCCGCGGTACACCGAGTGCCGGATGGCGCCGCTGGCCATGGAGATGGTCCGGGACATCGACGAGGACACCGTCGACTTCCGGGACAACTACGACGGCCGCACCCAGGAGCCGACCGTCCTGCCGTCGAGGTTCCCGAACCTGCTGGTCAACGGCAGCGCGGGGATCGCCGTCGGCATGGCCACCAACGTCCCGCCGCACAACCTGCGGGAGGTCGCCGCAGGCGTGCGGTGGTACCTGGAGCACCCGGAGGCCACGCGCGAGGAGCTGCTCGTCGCCCTGCTGTCGCGGATCACGGGCCCGGACTTCCCCACGGGCGCGACGATCCTGGGCCGACGCGGCATCGAGGACGCCTACCGGACCGGCCGGGGTTCGATCACGATGCGGGCCGTCGTCGCCGTGGAGGAGATCCAGAACCGGACGTGCCTCGTCGTCACGGAGCTGCCCTACCAGGTCAACCCGGACAACCTCGCCCTGAAGATCGCCGAGCTCGTCAAGGACGGTCGTGTCCAGGGCATCGCGGACATCCGCGACGAGACGTCCGGCCGCACGGGCCAGCGGCTCGTCATCGTCCTCAAGCGGGACGCCGTCGCGAAGGTGGTCCTCAACAACCTCTACAAGCACACCCAGCTGCAGGAGACGTTCGGCGCGAACATGCTCGCGCTCGTCGACGGCGTGCCCCGGACCCTCTCGCTCGACGCGTTCGTCCGGCACTGGGTGGACCACCAGCTCGACGTCGTCGTCCGCCGCACCCGCTTCCGGCTGCGGCAGGCGGAGGAGCGGGCCCACATCATCCGGGCCCAGATCAAGGCCCTGGACGCGCTCGACGCCGTGATCGCCCTGATCCGCGGCTCGGCGACGGTCGAGGAGGCGCGCGACGGCCTCATGGCGCTCCTGGAGATCGACGAGATCCAGGCGAACGCCATCCTCGAGATGCAGCTGCGGCGGCTCGCGGCCCTCGAGCGGCAGAAGCTCCTCGACCGCGCCGCCGAGCTCGAGGCGATGATCGCCGACTTCACGAGCATCCTCGCCTCGCCGGTGCGGCAGCGGGAGATCGTCGGCACCGAGCTCGGGGAGATCGTCGAGCGCTATGGGGACGAGCGGCGCACCACGATCGTGCCGTTCGACGGCGAGAT
The DNA here is from genome assembly GCA_039812565.1 of Beutenbergiaceae bacterium. GTDB lineage: Bacteria > Actinomycetota > Actinomycetes > Actinomycetales > JAHECE01 > JAHECE01. The sequence goes on along the minus strand of JBDIAU010000094.1, from coordinate 2,745 downwards.
GTCGATCGAGGACCTCATCCCGCAGGAGGACGTCGTCGTCACGATCACCCGCGGCGGCTACGCGAAGCGCACGAAGGTGGACTCCTACCGCTCGCAGAAGCGCGGCGGCAAGGGGGTGCGCGGCGCCCAGCTGCGGGAGGACGACGTCGTCGCCCACTTCTTCGTCACGACGACGCACCACTGGCTGCTGTTCTTCACGAACCTCGGCCGTGTCTACCGGGCCAAGGCGTACGAGCTGCCGGAGGGCGGCCGGGACGCGAAGGGGCAGCACGTCGCGAACCTGCTGGCCTTCCAGCCGGACGAGCAGATCGCCGAGGTGCTGGCGCTGCGGGACTTCGAGCAGGCCGAGCACCTGGTCCTGGCCACCCGCCGCGGCCTGGTGAAGAAGACGCGCCTGGCGGAGTACGACTCCAACCGGGCGGGCGGCGTCATCGCGATCAACCTGCGCGAGGACGACGAGGGCACGCCCGACGAGCTGGTCGCCGGGCGCCTGGTGAACTCCACGGACGAGCTCATGCTCGTCTCGCGCAAGGGCCAGGCGATCAGGTTCGTCGCGGACGACGAGGCGCTGCGCCCGATGGGCCGGGCCACCTCCGGCGTGACGGGCATGAAGTTCCGCTCCGACGACGAGCTGCTGGCCATGGACGTGGTGCGGGACGAGGCGTACGTGTTCGTCGTCACCGAGGGCGGGTTCGCGAAGCGGACGCGGGTCTCGGAGTACCGCCTGCAGGGCCGGGGCGGCCTGGGCGTGAAGGTCGCCAAGCTCGCGGAGCAGCGCGGCGACCTCGTGGGAGCCCTGATCACGGACGAGGCGGACGACGTCCTCGTCATCATGGAGCGGGGCAAGGTGGTCCGCTCGAGCGTCGCCGAGGTGACCGCGACGGGCAAGGACACGATGGGGGTGACGTTCGCCAAGCCGGACCCGGGCGACCGGATCATCTCCGTGGCACGCAACCCCGAGCGGCCGCTCGAGGAGGGTGATGGCGTACCGTCGTCACCGGAGACCGAGACCCTGGCCGACGACGCGGCGGGTTCCGGCGACGACGCGGCCCCTGCTGCTGGAGGAGAGGCATGAGCACGGAGAACGCCACGGGCGCGGACGCCACCCGGGTGATCCCCACCGCGGGGACGCCATCGGGCGCCCCGGCGGCACCGGGCGCCGACGCGACGAGCGAGATCCCGACGACGGCGCCCGCACCCGAGGCGTCGACGGCCGCCAAGGGCGCGTGGCGCCCGAAGGTCGCCGCCGCGGCCAAGGGGGCCGCAGCGACGGCCGCAGGGAAGTCCCCCGCCGCCGCGGGCGAGCCCCCGACGACGGCGCCCGTCGGCACCGCGAGCACCGCGCCACGGCAGCCGGGCGCCCCCCGGCGGGTCAGGCTCGTCGTCTCGCGGGTGGACCCGTGGTCGGTGATGAAGCTGTCGTTCCTGCTGTCGATCGCGATCGGCATCGCGATCGTCGTGGCGGTCGCCGTGGTGTGGAACGTGCTCAACGCGATGCAGGTGTTCACGCAGGTGGACGGCCTGATCACGGACATCGCCGGCACCGAGTCGTTCATCAACATCCTCGAGTACGTCGAGTTCTCCCGGGTGATGTCGATCGCCGTCGTCGTGGCCGTGGCGGACATCGTCATCATCACGGCGCTGGCGACGCTGTTCGCGTTCCTCTACAACGTGGTCGCGGCGCTCGTCGGCGGGCTGCACGTGACCCTGACCGACGAGTGATTTTGGTGCGGGACCCCCGCTCCGGTACTCTCGTGCGGCGCCGCCAGCCGGCGTACGGGCCTATAGCTCAGACGGTTAGAGCGCTTCCCTGATAAGGAAGAGGTCACAGGTTCGAGTCCTGTTAGGCCCACCCCGGTCGACGTCTCCCCGGAGGTCACGGATGAAGAAGGTGGTCCTGCTCGTCGCCCTCGCCGGCGCCGCGGCGCTCGTGTGGCGCAAGGTCCAGCTGGACCGGGAGGAGCGCGACCTCTGGGCCGAGGTCACGGACCCGCTCGACTGATCTCCTCGCCGTTGCCGACCGACGGCGCCCCTCCCCGGGGCCATGGCGCAATTGGTAGCGCACCTGCTTTGCAAGCAGGGGGTTACGGGTTCGAGTCCCGTTGGCTCCACCCACGAAGGTCCCGTGACCGCGCGGCGACGGATCGGCCGTCGGTCACGGCGGTGTCCGCCGTTCGCGCCGATCAGGGCGTCGGAGAAGCCCTCGATCGCGCCGAGCGCGCCCGGTCCGGCCCCGCATCCGGCCTCACCAACACGCCGTTTCGGTGACCGTCAGGCGAGCCCGGACGGCAGGTCCGTGGCCGCCGCGATCTCGAGCAGCCAGTTGTACGTCGCGACGCGCTCGCCCCGGGCCGGGGCACCCGTCTTGAGCTCGCCGCAGCCGGTGGTGACGGCGATGATCGGGGGGTTCGTGACGATCATGTCGTCGCTGGACAGCGCCTCGCCGGCCACGTGACGGCCGGCGTGGACACGACGATGCGCCTGGAGATCCGGGAAGAACCCGACGACCTGACCTACGACCGGGCCCTGCTCTCGGACCTGACCACCCTGCGCTACACCGAAGCCGGCCACAACCTCGCCCTCCTCCGCCCCGTCGTCGTCGGCAAGACCCACTGTGAGACTCAGGTGTAGGACGTCACTGAATCTGAGGATGTTGGCGTCGTTGTCGGTGAGGATGGTCCGGGCGTTGAGAACGCCGCCGAGCGCATGCTCGGCGGCGTTCGTGTTGTCGTGATGACGTTTCGG
>JBDIAU010000093.1:0-6953 GCA_039812565.1 Beutenbergiaceae bacterium | reverse complement strand
AGATGGACATGATCAACCGGGCGTACATCGAGGTCATGACCGCCGGCGACGCCCGCGGGCGCGTGTTCACCTTCCCGATCCCCACGTACAACATCTCCGAGGACTTCGACTGGGACGGCCCGAACACCGAGGCCCTGTTCGAGATGACGGCGAAGTACGGGCTGCCCTACTTCCAGAACTTCATCAACTCCGAGCTCGACCCCGGGATGATCCGCTCGATGTGCTGCCGCCTCCAGCTCGACCTGCGCGAGCTGCTCAAGCGGGGCAACGGCCTGTTCGGCTCGGCGGAGCAGACCGGCTCCGTCGGCGTCGTCACCGTGAACATGGCCCGCCTCGGCCACCTGCACGCCGGTGACGAGCAGAGCCTCCTCGACTCGCTCGACACCCTGCTCGGCCTCGCCCGTGACAGCCTCGAGATCAAGCGCACCGTGGTCCAGCGCCTCATCGACGACGGGCTCTTCCCGTTCACCAAGCGCTACCTCGGCACGCTCGACAACCACTTCTCGACCATCGGCGTCAACGGGATGAACGAGATGGTCCGCAACTTCACGTACGACTCGGAGGACGTCACCACCGAGTGGGGCCACGACATGGTGGCGCGGGTCCTGGACCACGTGCGCGACCGGATGGTCGAGTTCCAGGAGGCCACCGGCCACCTCTACAACCTCGAGGCGACGCCCGCCGAGGGCACGACGTACCGCTTCGCCAAGGAGGACCGCCGCCGCTACCCGGAGATCCTCCAGGCCGGCACGGCGTCCAACCCGTACTACACGAACTCCTCGCAGCTGCCCGTCGGCTTCACCGACGACCCGTTCGAGGCGCTCGAGCGCCAGGAGGACCTCCAGCGCAAGTACACCGGCGGCACGGTGCTGCACCTGTACATGTCGGAGCGGATCACCGACGCGCAGGCCTGCAAGGAGCTCGTCCGGCGCTCGCTGACCACGTTCCGGCTCCCGTACATCACCGTGACGCCGACGTTCTCCATCTGCCCCGAGCACGGCTACCTCGCCGGCGAGCACCACGCGTGCCCCACGTGCGGCGGCACGTGCGAGGTGTGGACCCGGGTCATGGGCTACCACCGGCCCGTCTCCTCCTTCAACATCGGCAAGAAGGGCGAGCACGCCGAGCGCACGCCGTTCCTCGAGTCGATCGCCCGGGACCGGCTCGACGCCGGGGTGGGCGCCGCCCTCGCCGGGGTCTGACGGCCGTGGCTGCGACGGTGGCGGGCCTCGCGCCCGCGACGACCTCGGGCGCCACGGTGCCCGAGGTCACCGTCGCGGGCCTGGTCCGGATGTCGACGTGCGACTGGCCGGGGCGCCTCGTCGCGACCGTCTTCCTTCAGGGCTGCCCGTGGCGCTGCGGCTACTGCCACAACCCCGACCTCATCGACCCTCGCGCACCCGGGGTCATGGCGTGGGCCGACGTGCTCACCTTCCTCGACCGGCGGCGCGGCCTGCTCGACGGCGTGGTCTTCACCGGCGGGGAGCCGACGCTCGACGCCGGGCTCCCGGCGGCGATCGCCGACGTCCGGGCGCGGGGGTTCGCCGTCGGGCTCCACACCGGCGGCGCCTACCCGCGGCGCCTCGAGGCGCTGCTCGGCCACGGCCACCTCGACTGGGTCGGCCTCGACATCAAGGCCCTGCCGGAGGACTACCCCGAGGTGGTCGGCCGGCCCGGCTCCGGCGACCGTGCGTGGCGCTCCCTCGCGGCGGTCCTCGCGAGCGGCGTCGACCACGAGGTCCGCACCACGGTCCACCCGGGCTCCCCGGCTGCCGTGCACCTGCCGGAGATCGCCGGGCGGCTGCGCGCCGCCGGGGTGCGCTCCTTCGCGCTGCAGCAGGCGCGCGAGCGCGGCGCTCGGCCCGGCTTCGTCGCCGACGCCGCGGGGTGGGACGCCGAGGTCGAGGCCCTCGCCGACGCCGCCCGTGCGGCCGGGCTCGACCGCGTCACCCTGCGCCGCGCCTCCTGATCGACGCCGCGGCCGAGAGCGCTTGCACAGATTGGGTCCAAGGGCGCCCCCGCCGCGCGTCCGACGCCAATACGCTCGGACCGACCGCCGCCGAGCACCGAGGACGCCGCCATGAGCCAGACCCCCGAGCCCGCCCCGCGCAAGCGCACCGCCATCGCCGTGCTCACCTCCGGCGGTGACGCCCAGGGGATGAACGCGGTCGTGCGTGCCGTCGTGCGCACCGCGATCAGCGTGGGCGCCGACGTCTACGCGGTGTACGAGGGCCTCCAGGGGCTGGTGGACGGCGGGGACCGGATCCGGAAGTTCTCCTGGGGCTCGGTGGGCTCGATCCTCCACCTGGGCGGCACCGTGATCGGGACCGCGCGCTCCATGGACTTCCGGCAGCGCGCAGGCCGGCTCAAGGCTGCCAAGAACATGGTCGAGCACGGCATCGACCGCATCGTGGTGTGCGGCGGCGACGGCTCGCTCTCGGGCACCGACCTGTTCCGCAGCGAGTGGTCCGGCCTGCTCGCCGAGCTGGTCGAGTCCGGCGAGATCACGCAGGAGCAGGCCGACCGGCACACGCACCTCGTGATCGCCGGGGTGGTCGGCTCGATCGACAACGACATGGTCGGCACCGACATGACGGTGGGCGCCGACAGCGCCCTCCACCGCATCATCGAGGCCATCGACGCCCTCGGCAGCACGGCGGCGAGCCACCAGCGGTCGTTCGTCGTCGAGGTCATGGGCCGCCACTGCGGCTACCTCGCCCTCATGAGCGCGATCGCCGGCGGTGCGGACTACGCGCTCATCCCGGAGAACCCGCCCGCCCCGGGCTGGGAGGACGAGCTGTGCGAGCTCCTCCGCGCGGGCCGTGCGGCCGGTCGCCGCGACAGCACCGTGGTGGTGGCCGAGGGGGCGGTGGACCGCGAGGGCAACCCCATCACCAGCCATGCCGTGCGCCAGCTCCTCCAGGACCGCCTCGGCGAGGACACCCGGGTGACGATCCTCGGCCACGTCCAGCGCGGTGGCACCCCCAGCGCGTACGACCGCTGGATGCCCACGCTCGTCGGCCACGCCGCCGCGCTCGAGGTGATCAACGCCGACGCCGACCACGTGCCCCAGCTCATCGGCGTGCGCAGCAACCGGATCGCCCGCACCCCGCTCATGGAGGCGGTGGAGCGCACGCGTGAGATCCCCAACCTCATCACGGCCGGCGACTACGAGGGCGCCATGGCCGCGCGAGGCTCCTCCTTCACCGAGATGGTGCGCGTGTTCCAGGGCATCGCGCAGGCCGCGCCGGCGGACCCCGCGCCCGAGGGCGCCCGCATCGCGATCATCCACGCGGGCGGCCTCGCGCCGGGCATGAACACCGCGGTGCGCGCGGCGGTCCGGTTCGGCATCTCCCGCGGGCACACCATGCTCGGCGTCCGCGGGAGCTGGCAGGGCCTCATCGACGGCCGGATCGAAGAGCTCACCTGGGGCGACGTCGAAGGCTGGGTGGCGGTGGGCGGTGCCGAGCTCGGCACGAGCCGCAACGTGCCGACCATCGAGCAGTACTACGCGGTGAGCCGCTCGCTCGAGAACAACGAGATCGACGCCCTCCTCATCATCGGCGGGCAGAAGGCGTACGAGGCCGCGTACTCCATGCTGCAGCAGCGGGAGCGCTACCCCGGGTTCCGTCTCCCCGTGATCTGCCTGCCGGCCACGATCGACAACAACCTGCCGGGCTGGGAGATGGCGATCGGCGCCGACACCGCCCTCAACGAGATCGTCGAGGCGGTCGACCGGCTCAAGCAGTCCGCGATGGCGTCCCGGCGCGCGTTCGTCGTCGAGGTCATGGGGCGGTTCTGCGGCTACCTCGCGCTCGTGGGCGGCCTGTCCGTGGGCGCCGAGCGCGTGTACCTGCACGAGGAGGGCATCCACCTCGCCGACCTCAACCGCGACGTGAACTCCATGGTCACGAGCTTCCGCAGCGGCCGACGGTTCTACCTCGCGATCCGCAACGAGGCGGCCAGCGTGGGCTACACCACCGACTTCCTGTGCCAGCTGTTCGCCGAGGAGTCCGGCGGCGACTTCGACGTGCGGCCGATGGTGCTGGGCCACCTCCAGCAGGGCGGCAACCCGACGCCGTTCGACCGGGTCCACGCCACGCGGCTCGCCGCCTTCTGCGTGGACTGGCTGTCGGAGCAGATCGAGCTGGGCCGCTCCACGTGGTCGTTCGTGGGCCTCGCCGACGGGCGGCCCGCCGCGATCCCCCTCAAGAACATGCCGGACCTCGTGGACGTGGACCACTTCCGCCCGGCGGAGCAGTGGTGGCTGCAGCTGAGGCCGATCGTCGACGCGCTCGCGGCGGAGCCCCTCGGCTGAGCCTGCGGGGCGCCGCACGCCGCTGATCTGCGTGATCTTGCGCCGCAGTCCTGAAGGGCAACCGCTTGCACGGGGCGCGGCGGACGCCTGACCTCTCCTAGACTCGCGGGACTCGGCCCCGGACCGGCTCCGGTCGGCCGGCCGGCCGACGATCCCGGCGAGGAGCTGCGATGCGAACGTTGGGACCGACGAGCGTCACCGTCGTGGCGGTGATCGCTGTGCTGGCCCTCGCGGCCCTCGCGGGGGCCGCGGTGCTGCGCCGGCAGGTGCTCTCCCACCCGGAGGGCACGCCCCGGATGCAGGAGATCGCGGGCGCCGTCCAGGAGGGCGCCTCGGCGTACCTGAGCCGGCAGTTCCGCACCCTGGCCCTGTTCGCCGTCGTCGTCGTCGGCCTCCTGCTCCTCCTGCCCGGGGACGGCGGGGTCCGGGTAGGCCGGTCGGTCGCGTTCCTCGTCGGGGCGGGCTTCTCCGCGGCCATCGGGTACCTCGGGATGTGGCTCGCGGTCCGCGCCAACGTGCGGGTCGCAGCCGCCGCCGGCCTGCCGGACGGCCGCGCCGTCGGAGCCTCCATCGCGTTCCGCACGGGCGGCGTCGTCGGCCTCGGCGTGGTCGGGCTGGGCCTGCTCGGCGCCGCGGCGGTGGTGCTCATCTACGGCATCGAGGCACCTGCGGTGCTCGAGGGGTTCGGCTTCGGGGCGGCCCTGCTCGCGATGTTCATGCGCGTGGGCGGCGGCATCTTCACGAAGGCGGCCGACGTCGGCGCCGACCTCGTGGGCAAGGTGGAGAACCACATCCCCGAGGACGACCCCCGCAACGCGGCGACCATCGCCGACAACGTGGGCGACAACGTGGGCGACTGCGCCGGCATGGCCGCGGACCTCTTCGAGTCCTACGCCGTCACCCTCGTGGCGGCGCTCATCCTCGGCCGTACCGCGCTCGGGGAGCAGGGCCTCGTCTTCCCGCTGATCGTCACCGCCGTCGGCGCGCTCGTGGCCGGCCTGGGCGTGGCGATCACCCGGGTGCGCGGGGCCGAGAGCGGGCTGCGGGCGATCAACCGCGGCTTCTACCTCTCCGCGCTCGCCGGCGCCGTCCTGGCCTCGGCCGCCGCCTTCCTCTACTTGCCGTCGTCGTTCGCGGCGATCCCCGGCATCAGCGCCGGCCTCGCCGACCACCCCGGCGACCCGCGGCTGGTCGCGGCCGGCGCGGTGGCCGTCGGCATCGTCCTCGCCGGCGTCATCCTCTGGATGACGGGCTACTTCACGGGCACGACCACCAAGCCGACGCTCCACGTGGCGCGCACCGCGCGCACCGGCCCGGCCACGGTCATCCTCTCGGGCATCGGGGTGGGGTTCGAGTCCGCGGTCTACACCGCCGGCACGATCGCCGCGGCGATCTGCGCGACCTTCCTCCTGGCCGGGGGCTCGGTCTGGCTCGCGCTGTTCCTCGTGGCGCTGGCCGGCTGCGGCCTGCTCACCACGGTCGGCGTGATCGTGGCCATGGACACGTTCGGCCCCGTGTCCGACAACGCCCAGGGGATCGCGGAGATGTCGGGCGACGTCGACGCCGCCGGCGCCCGGATCCTCACGGACCTCGACGCGGTGGGGAACACGACCAAGGCCATCACCAAGGGGATCGCCATCGCCACGGCGGTGCTCGCGGCCACGGCGCTCTTCGGCTCCTACGGCGACGCGGTGACCCGCTCGATCGCCGAGCTCGGCGACGCCGCGACGGCGGGCGGCGCGGCGGCTGCGGACTCGCTGGTCGGGGCCATGCTCACCTACTCGATCATCTCGCCGGTCACGCTGGTCGGCGTGATCCTCGGCGCGGCCACGGTGTTCCTCTTCTCCGGCCTCGCGATCGACGCCGTCACCCGCGCAGCGGGTGCCATCGTCTTCGAGGTCCGCCGGCAGTTCCGGGAGATGCCCGGGATCATGACCGGCGAGGTGCGGCCCGAGTACGGGCGGGTGGTCGACATCTGCACCCGCGACTCCCTCGCCGAGCTCGCCACGCCCGGCCTGCTCGCCGCCCTCGCACCGATCGCCGTCGGCTTCGGCCTGGGCGTCGGCCCCCTCGCCGGGTTCCTCGGCGGGGCGATCGCCGCGGGCGTGCTCATGGCCGTGTTCCTCGCCAACTCGGGCGGGACGTGGGACAACGCCAAGAAGATCGTGGAGGACGGCGCCTACGGCGGGAAGGGGAGCCCCGCGCACGAGGCCACGATCATCGGCGACACCGTCGGCGACCCCTTCAAGGACACGGCCGGCCCTGCGATCAACCCGCTCATCAAGGTGATGAACCTCGTCGCGCTGCTCGTGGCGCCGGCGGTGGTCGCGGTCTCCGTGCCGGAGGACGCGAACCACGCGGTTCGCATCGGCATCGCGCTCGTCGCCGCGGCGGGAGCGGGCGGCGCCGTGCTCCTCTCGCGGCTGCGCGCGGCCCGGGTGGACCGCGACCACCCGGTGGAGCGTGAGGTCGCGTGAGGCCCCGCGGTCGGGCGACGGCGAGACGGCGCTGAGCGCCCCGCCCCCGGCGCCGTCCGCCTCGGCCGCGGACGTCGACGCCCTGCGCGCCGACCTCCTCGCGGCCGACTACACGGTGGACGGCCTCGAGGCCCTCCTCGGGCCGGTCGCCACCGCGG
>JBDIAU010000092.1:0-7002 GCA_039812565.1 Beutenbergiaceae bacterium | reverse complement strand
GGCGGGCGGTCGGCCCGCCCCGCTACCATCCGCACATGACGTCGAGGATCGACCTGGCCGTTGTCGCGGGTGACGGGATCGGGCCGGAGGTCGTCGCCGAGGGGCTCAAGGTCCTCGACGCCGCCCTCGCCGGCAGCGGCACCACCGTGACCACCACCCCGTACGACCTCGGCGCCGCGCGCTGGCACCGCACGGGCGAGACGCTCACCGACGACGACCTCGCGGCCATCGCCCGGCACGACGCGATCCTTCTCGGCGCGATCGGCGACCCGACGGTCCCCTCCGGCGTCCTCGAGCGGGGCCTCCTGCTCAAGCTGCGCTTCGCGCTCGACCACTACGTCAACCTGCGCCCCTCGCGCATCTACCCGGGCACGACGACGCCGCTCGCCGACCCCGGGGAGGTGGACTTCGTCGTCGTCCGGGAGGGCACGGAGGGCCCGTACGTCGGCAACGGCGGCGCGATCCGCGTCGGCACCCCGCACGAGGTGGCGAACGAGGTCAGCGTCAACACGGCGTTCGGTGTCGAGCGCGTCGTCCGCGACGCGTTCGCGCGGGCCGCCGCACGCCCGCGCCGGCAGCTGACGCTCGTGCACAAGCACAACGTGCTCGTCCACGCCGGTCACCTGTGGCGCCGCACGGTGGACGCCGTCAACGCGGACTTCCCGGACGTCACCGTCGACTACCTGCACGTGGACGCGGCGACGATCTTCATGGTCACCAAGCCGTCCCGGTTCGACGTGATCGTCACGGACAACCTGTTCGGCGACATCATCACGGACCTGGCCGCGGCGATCACCGGCGGCATCGGGCTCGCGGCATCGGGGAACATCAACCCGGACCGCACCGCCCCGAGCATGTTCGAGCCCGTGCACGGCTCGGCCCCCGACATCGCGGGCCAGTCGAAGGCGGACCCCACCGCCACCATCTCCTCGGTCGCGCTCCTCCTGCGCCACCTCGGGCTCGACGAGCCCGCGGCACGCATCGAGGTCGCCGTCGCGGCCGACATCGCCGAGCGCGGCACCGCGCCCCGGCGCACCCCTGAGGTCGGCGACGCGATCGCGGCTCGAGTAGCCGGCTGAGCCGTCCCCCTGGCTGAACGAGGCCCGGGCCGGCTCGCACCGCGTCCCTGACGACCCCGACGGCGGAGGCCACGACCATGACGACCCCCGAGATCATCCTGCCCGACTCGCTCTCACCCCTGACCGTGCCGCTCGACGCGACCGGCACGCAGGCCCCCGAGGTGCAGCCCGTCGCCCGCTGGGAGGTCCGCCCCCAGAAGCACCGGCGGACTCCCGAGGAGCGGGCGGAGCTGCTGCGCGAGCTCCGGTTCGGCACCGAGTTCACCGACCACCTCGCGCACGCCGTGTGGACGCCCGAGGAGGGCTGGCACGACCTGCGGATCGAGCCGTACGCGCCTATCACGCTCGACCCGGCGTCCGCCGTCCTGCACTACGCCCAGGAGATCTTCGAGGGCCTCAAGGCGTACCGGCACGCGGACGGGTCCATCTGGGCCTTCCGCCCGGAGGCGAACGCACGCCGCTTCGCCTCCAGCGCCCGCCGGCTGGCGCTGCCGCCGATGGACGAGGGCGACTTCCTCGGCTCGCTCGAGGCGCTCGTGAAGATCGACGCCGACTGGGTGCCGGACGGCGAGGGCACGAGCCTGTACCTGCGGCCGTTCATGTTCGCGTCCGAGCGGTTCCTCGGCGTGCGGCCGGCACGGTTCGTCGACTACATGGTGATCGCCTCGCCGGTGGGCCCGTACTTCACCACGGGCTTCACGCCGGTCTCCATCTGGGTGGCGGAGGACTTCCACCGCGCCGGGCCGGGCGGCACGGGCGCGGCCAAGTGCGGCGGCAACTACGCCGCCAGCCTCCTGCCGCAGCAGGTGGCGTACAACAACGGCTGCGACCAGGTCTGCTTCCTCGACGCCGCGACCGGCACCACGGTCGAGGAGCTCGGCGGCATGAACGTCTTCGTCGTCGGCGCGGACGGCGTGGTGAGCACGCCGACGCTGACCGGCACGATCCTCGAGGGCGTCACGCGCGCGTCGATCCTGCAGCTCCTGCGCGACGCGGGCCGCACGGTCGAGGAGCGCACGATCACGCTGGCCGACCTCCAGGAGGGGATCCGCTCGGGCGCCGTCGCCGAGGTGTTCGCGTGCGGGACCGCAGCGGTGATCACGCCGATCGGGCGGCTCGTGGGCGAGGGTTTCGACCTGACGGTCGGCACGGGCGAGCCGGGCGAGACCACCCGGGCGCTCTACCGCGAGCTCACCGACATCCAGTACGGCCGGTCCTCGGACCCGCACGGCTGGATGCGCCGCCTCGTCTGAGCCACGTCCCCGTCGAACGCACCTTTGGTCGGCCGAGACGACCGTCTCGGCCGACCAAAGGTGCGTTCGGCCGGGAGTCGCGAGGGGGTGGGGGCGCGCCGGGAGCGATCCGCGGCGCGCTCCGAGCCGTGTGGCATGATGTGCCCCGTGACGTCCTTCACGCTCATTATCGAGTAGCGCGTCCGGCAGACCTGCCGGACGCGCAGACCTCCCGTACCACGGGGGGTCTTTTTGTTGCCGGGCCCATCCCGCCCCGCGACCACCGCTCGACACCCCACCACGCGGGCGCGCCGCCCGCCGCCCGCCGACGACGGAGAGCTCCCATGAGCAGCCAGGCAGCACCCGAGGCGCGGGGCCTCGCGGACATCGAGGTCTACGACACGACCCTGCGCGACGGCGCGCAGCAGGAGGGCATGAACCTCTCCGTCGCCGACAAGATGGCGATCGCCCCGATGCTCGACGAGCTGGGCGTCGGCTTCATCGAGGGTGGCTGGCCGGGCGCCATCCCCAAGGACACCGAGTTCTTCAAGCGGGCCGCGAAGGAGCTCGACTTCCGCAACGCGGACTTCGCCGCGTTCGGCGCGACGCGCAAGCCCGGCGTCCGCGCCTACCAGGACACCCAGGTCCTCGACCTCCTCGACTCCGAGGCGCCCGTGGTCACGCTCGTGGCGAAGAGCGACATCCGGCACGTCGAGCGCGCGCTGCGCACCGACGGCGCCGAGAACCTCGAGATGATCCGGGACACGGTGCGCTTCCTCGTCGAGGAGGGCCGCCGCGTGATTCTCGACGCCGAGCACTTCTTCGACGGCTTCCGTCACGACCCCGGCTACGCCCTGGCAGCCGCGGTCGCCGCCTACGAGGCGGGCGCCGAGACCGTCGTCCTGTGCGACACGAACGGCGGCATGCTCCCGGACTGGGTGCACGACGTCGTCGCCCACGTCGTGCGCGAGGTCGACGGCCGCGTCGGGATGCACGCGCACAACGACTCCGGCTGCGCCGTCGCCAACTCGCTCGCCGCGATCGCCGCCGGCGCCCGGCACGTCCAGGGCACGGTCAACGGCTACGGGGAGCGCACGGGCAACGCCGACCTCATCGCCGTCGTGGCCAACCTCGAGCTCAAGCGCGGGGAGCTGGTCCTCAAGGGCCGGGGCCTCTCGGAGGCGACCCGCCTCGCCCACTCGATCTCCGAGATCACGAACATCAGCCCGTTCGCGCGGCAGCCGTACGTCGGGGCGAGCGCGTTCGCGCACAAGGCGGGCCTGCACGCCAGCGCCATCCGGATCGACCCGGACATGTACCAGCACGTCGACCCGAGCGGCGTGGGCAACGACATGCGCATGCTCGTCTCGGACATGGCGGGCCGGGCGAGCATCGAGCTCAAGGGCCGTGAGCTGGGCTTCGACCTCACGGGGCGCTCGGACGTGCTCGGCCGCGTGACGCAACGGGTCAAGGAGGCCGAGGCGGCGGGCTACACCTACGACGCCGCCGACGCGTCGTTCGAGCTCATGCTGCGCGAGGAGATCGACGGCGCCCGGCCGGAGTACTTCAGCGTGGAGAGCTGGCGCACGATCGTCGAGAACCCGGGCCGCAGCCCGGAGAGCGCGACGGCGGAGGCGACCGTCAAGCTGCGCGCCGGCGGCCAGCGATTCGTCACCACGGGTGAGGGCAACGGCCCGGTGAACGCGCTGGACCACGCCCTGCGCACCGCGCTCATCGGCGTCTACCCGGAGCTCGAGGGTTTCGAGCTCATCGACTTCAAGGTGCGCATCCTCGACGCGCAGCACGGCACGGGCGCCGTGACCCGGGTGCTCATCGAGACGACCGACGGGGTGCGGAGCTGGAGCACCGTGGGTGTCGGCCCGAACCTCATCGAGGCGGCGTTCGAGGCGTTGGCGGACTCGGCGACGTGGGGCCTGCTGCACCACGACGTCGACCCCCGCTGAGCCCGGCCGCCCCCCACCTGACGTCGCCGAACGCGGGGTTGTGGCGGGAATGACGGCCGATACCCGCCACAACCCCGCGTTCGGCGAGGGAGGTGGCGGTGGCGAGGGAGGTGGGGAGCGGGCGCGTCGGCGCGGGTCGTTCCGTGCCGCGGGCGGGCCCGCCGCGCGGGTCGCGCTCACGGTGGACGACGGCGCCCGCCTCGCCGACGTCGAGCTCGCCGCCGACGGACTCGACGACGACGGCGCCGCCCGCCTCGCGCGCGCCCTCGCCGGCGTCGCGGCGGCCTCGAGCGGCGAGGAGCTGCGCTCCCGCGTCGTAGCCGCGCTCGACGACGGCGCCCCCGAGGCCCCGGCCCCCGAAGCACTGGCCCCTGAGACCCGTGTCCACGAGATCTCGGCCGCCGTCGCCGCCGCGGTGCGCCGCGCCGTCGTCGGGGCGCTGGACTGGCAGGACGTCGTCGTCGAGGTCGTCCGGGAGCCCGCCGTGTCGCCGTGGCAGCACATGGCGCTGGACCAGGCGATGGCGGAGGCCGTCGCGGCGGGGGAGCGCGGCCCGACCCTGCGGCTGTGGGAGTGGGACCGGGCCGCCGTCGTGCTCGGCTCGTTCCAGTCGGTGCGCAACGAGGTCGACCTGGAGGGCGCCGCCCGGCACGGCGTGACAGTGGTGCGGCGCTGCTCGGGGGGCGGCGCGATGTTCGTGCAGCCCGAGAAGACGATCACCTACTCGCTCGTCGCCCCGGCGGCACTCGTCGCGGGCCTGTCGTTCGCCGACTCGTACGCCTTCCTCGACGCCTGGGCGGTCGACGCCCTGCGCGGCCTCGGGGCGGACGTGCGGTACGTGCCGCTCAACGACATCGCCTCCCCGCTCGGCAAGGTGGCCGGGGCGGCGCAGAAGCGGTTCGCCGGGGGCGCCGTCCTGCACCACGTGACGATGGCGTACGACATCGACACCCCCGCCATGCTGGAGGTGCTGCGGACGTTCCGCCCGCACCTCGTGGAGCGCGGCACGAAGAGCGCGCAGAAGCGCGTGGACCCGCTGCGGCGCCAGGTCGACCTGCCGCGCGAGGCCGTGGTGGACGCCCTCGAGGCGCACGCCCGGGCGTCGCTGCGGGGCGTCGACGGCGCGACGACGGCCGCCGAGCGGCGGCGCGTCGACGAGCTCGTCGCGCAGCGGTACGCGACCGACGCCTGGACGGCGCGCGTCCCCTGAGGGGCGGCGTCAGCCGACCGCCGTCCCCGGCCGCGGGCCGAACACCGCGGTCCCCACGCGCACGATCGTCGCGCCGGCGGCGACGGCGAGCTCGAGGTCCCCGCTCATCCCCATCGACAGCTCCCGGGCGTCGCCGGTACCCGGTCGGCCCGAGGCGACGACGTCGTCGCGCACCCGGGCGAGCCGCTCGAAGCAGGCGCGGACCGCCGCCGCGTCGGGGGTGCGCGCCCCGATCGTCATGAACCCGGCCAGGCGCAGGTGCGGCAGCGCGCCGACCGCCTCGGCGAGCGCCGCCGCGTCGTCGGGGGTGACACCCTGCTTGGTGGCCTCGCCCGACGTGTTGACCTGCAGGAGGACGTCGAGGCGCCGACCGGCCGCGGCGGCGGCGCGGTCGAGGCGGCGCGCGAGCGCGACGTCGGCGACCGACTCGACGCAGGAGACGCCGAGCCGCACGGCGGCGGCCGCCTTGTTCGACTGCAGGTGGCCGATGACGTGGGTCTCCGGGGCGAGGTCCGCGAGCCCCGGCGCCGTGGCGGCGAGCTCCTGGACGCGGTTGTGCCCGAGGAGGTCGGCGCCCGCGAGCACGGCCGCCCGCAGCGTCGCGACGTCCTGACCCTTGGCCGCGACGAGGAGGCGGACGTCCTGCGGCCGCCGGCCCGCCGCCACGGCGGCCCGGGCGATCCGCTCACGCACCGCAGCGAGGCGGGCCTCCGGGCCGACGACCATGCCGCGAGGGTAGCCCGGGCGACGTCGGCGACGTCGGCGTCCGGATGGCGAGAGGGCCCGCAACATTGCGCCCCGATCGGTCACGACACCGCAGGCCCGGCCGATGGGTGGGGCAGGACGACGCTCGGCGAACCTGTCGGCGATCCCCCCGCGGCGGTCGGAGTCCCCCTCCACCGGCCGGGCGGGGACCGTCGCGCGAAGGGAACGGCACCATGCTGCGCGACTGGACGGTGCGTGAGGACGGCCCGACAGGCCGGACGATGCGCCGTGCCCTCGGCCGATCGCCGGCCGGACGTCCCCGGGGGTGCCGGTGACGACCGAGACGACGACGCCCCCCGCCGCCCGCTCCGCGCAGGTGGCCGGCGCGCTGGCCCTGATCGCCGAGCGAGCCAGGCTGGCCAACCTCGAACGGACCCGCGAGATCGAGACGGCGCTGCTCACCGCCGCAGGCGGCGAGCCCGTCCCGGAGCCCGAGCGGGAGGCCGCCGAGCGCGCGGCGCACAAGATCGCCGGCTCCGCGGGCACGTTCAGCCTCGCCCGGGCCTCCCAGCTCGCCCGCGAGCTCGAGTACTTCCTGCAGGCGCGCTCGTTCGCCGACCCTGCGACCCTCCTGCCCGCCATCGCCGCTCTCGAGACGCTCCAGGGCGAGCTCTCCCGGCCCGCCGCGCCCGCCCCGGCGCCCGCCGCGGCCGACGCCGAACCTGCGCGCGAGATCCTGGTCGCGCACGCCGACGGCACACTCGCGGCGCGCATCGCCGACGTGGCGCAGCGCCGCGGCTGGGCGGTCCGGT
>JBDIAU010000091.1:0-7022 GCA_039812565.1 Beutenbergiaceae bacterium | reverse complement strand
CTGCGCGGCGCCGACCTCACCGGGGCCGACCTCAGGGGCGCCCGCCTCGGGGGCGCCGACCTCGGCGGGGCCCTGTTCGTCACCCAGGCCCAGCTCGAGTCGGCGACCGGCGACGCCGCGACCCGCCTCCCCGCCGGCCGCGAGCGACCGCGCCACTGGGCCGTGGGACCCCGCGCCTAGACTCCCGGGATGAGGTACGCGGTCACGGGCGGGACAGGGTTCGTCGGCGGACACCTCGCCCGGCTGCTGCGACGCTCCGGCCACGAGGTCACGGCCCTCGTGCGGCGCCCGGAGGCGGCGGCCGACCTCGCGAGCCTCGGCACCCGGCTCGTCCCCGGCGACCTCGACGACGACGCCGCGCTGGCCCGGCTCGTCGACGGCGCCGACGGGCTCTTCCACGTCGCGGCTCTGTACCGGGTGGGTCTCGACGGGCGCGCCGAGGCGCAGCGGGTCAACGTCGACGGCACCCGGCGGGTCCTCGCCGCCGCGCGGACGGCCGGCACGCCGCGCGTGGTGCACACCAGCAGCCTCGCCGTGAACTCCGACACCCGCGGCTCGGTGCGGGACGAGTCGTTCGTCTTCCAGGGGCGTCACGTGTCCGTCTACGACGAGACGAAGGCGGCGGCCCACGCGCTCGCGCTCGAGGCGGCCGCGGCCGGCCAGGACGTCGTGGTGGTCATGCCCGGCCTCGTGTACGGGCCGGGGGACACGAGCCAGACCGGCGAGCTCCTGCGGGAGGTCCTCGATCGGCGCCCCGTCGTCGTGCCCTCGTCGGGGCGGCTGTGCTGGGCGCACGTCGACGACGTCGCCCACGGCCACCTCCTCGCCATGGAGCGCGGACGGCCGGGGGAGGCGTACATGCTCGCCGGGCCCGCGCACGGCCTCGCCGAGGGCCTCCGTCTCGCCGCCCGCAGCGGCGGCGGCCGGCCGCCGACGGTCGTCCCGGGTGCGCTCGTCCGGGCGCTCGCCGAGGTGACGGACGCCCTCGCGCGCGCGGTGCCGGTCCCCGGCCGGTACCGCGGCGAGACGCTGCGCGCCGCCGCGGCCACGTACCTCGGCAGCGCGGCGAAGGCCGAGAGGGAGCTGGGCTGGAGCGCGCGGACGCTCGAGGCAGGGCTGCCGGACGCGGTGGCCGCCGTGCGGTCCGCCCGGCTGCACCGACGGTGACGTCCGCGCCTCGTCCTCCCCGCGCGGGTGGGGCGAGGACGCGTGAGACTGTGCGCCATGGCTCGAGAGGAGCTGCGCCTCCGGATCGGCCTTCGCCTGCTGCTCCTGCTGCCGGCGATCGCCTGCCTCCAGCTGCCCGGCTGGTGGAAGGCGACGGCCCTCGCCCCTGCCGCGGTCGCCGTCGTCGGCGTCGTGCCGCGGTGGCGCCGGCGGCTGCGCGACTGGGAGGTGCCGGGCCAGGAGGGGCGGTTCCCGCTCGACGTCGTCGGCGTGCAGCACCACGCGACCCAGGTCCTGGCCCTGCTCCCGGCCCGGGCCGCGGACGCCGAGGCGGTGCTGCCGGCCGTGCTGGTCGCCGAGCCGACCAACCCCCTCGACCCCCACTCGGTCGCCGTGCACGTCGGAGGCGCGACGGTCGGCCACCTCGCCCCGGGCCTGGCGGCCGCCGTCCAGCCCGCCGTGCTCGAGCTCAACCGTCGCGGCCTGCAGCCCCGCGTGGACGCCCTCGTCCGCGCGCGCAGCGACGCGCGCGACCACACCACGCTGAGCGTGCGCCTCGACCTGGCGGGAGCGGACGCGCTGCGGGCACCCTGAGGCCGGCCGAGGGTCCGTCGGTGACCCCGCGGGCCGCACCGTGCGTGGGAGGATGCCGCCCATGGCCATGCGAGAGATCCGGATCATCGGCGACCCCGTGCTGCGCACCCCGTGCGAGGAGATCACGACGATCGACGACCGCGTCCGCGCGCTCGTCGCGGACCTGCTCGAGACCGTCGACCACGAGGGCCGGGCCGGGCTGGCCGCCAACCAGATCGGCGTCGGCCTGCGGGCCTTCTCGTGGAACATCGACGACGAGATCGGCTACGTGCTCAACCCTCGGATCGTCGCCCTCTCCGACGACCTCCAGGAGGGCGAGGAGGGCTGCCTCTCCGTCCCCGGGCTCTGGTACCCCACCCCGCGGGCCTGGTACGCCCGGGTGGTCGGCACCGACCTCGACGGCGACGAGGTGGAGATCGAGGGCACGGAGCTCATGGCCCGGGCGTTGCAGCACGAGGTCGACCACCTCGACGGGATGCTCTACCTCGACCGGCTCGACCGCTCGGTGCGCAAGAAGGCGATGCGCGCCGTCCGCGACCAGTTCTGAGAAGTCGGCCCGTCGAAAACCGCAGGATGCGGTGTCGCGTGCCGATACGGCATGATGAGCACCGCATGCCGCGTGTGCCGTGAACGCTGCCGGACAGCCGAGGACGTAGGGGAAGACGTCCCTCGATTCCTGACCGGGAGGCCGACATGGCTGGTGCCCTCACCCGCGGTGTCCTTTTCGTGCACTCTGCGCCCCGCGCGTTGTGCCCGCACATCGAATGGGCGACGGGCTCGGTGCTGTCCACGCGCGTGTCGCTGGACTGGACCCCGCAGCCGGCCGCGCCCGGGCTCTTCCGCGCCGAGCTCTCGTGGCTGGCCTCGCCCGGGACCGGCGCCCGCCTCACCTCCGCGCTGCGCGGCTGGACCCATCTGCGCTACGAGGTCTCCGAGGAGCCGAGCCTGGGCGTCGACGGGGGCCGCTGGAGCCACACCCCGGAGCTCGGCATCTTCCATGCCGTCACCGACGCGCACGGCAACATCGTGGTCCCCGAGGACCGCGTGCGCTCGGCCATGAAGCACCTGCCCGACGCCGAGCGGGTCCAGCGCGAGCTGCACCTCGCGCTCGGTCAGGCGTGGGACGACGAGCTCGAGCCGTTCCGCTACGCCGGCGCCGGGGCGCCGGTGCGCTGGCTGCACCGCGTCGGCTGAGCGCGCGTCGGCGGGCCCGGCCGATCGGGCCGAGCCGACCCGGCGGGGGCGACCCGAGAACGACGACGGCGGCCCCTCCCGCTCGGGGAGGGGCCGCCGTCGTGCGGTGCCCGGGGTGCGGCTCAGTAGGACTGGACGACCAGCGCCACGTTGTGGCCGCCGAACCCGAAGGAGTTGTTCACGGCGGCGATGTCGCCCCCGCGCAGCTCCCGCGGGACGTCGCGCACGACGTCGATGTCGACGTCCGGGTCCATCTGGGTGATGTTGATGGTCGGCGGCGCCAGGTGGTTCTGGATCGCCAGGACCGTGAACACGGTCTCGAGCGCGCCCGCACCGCCGAGGAGGTGACCGGTCATCGACTTGGTGGCCGAGACGGCGGCGTGGTCGGCGTCGCCGCCGAGCATCCGCCGGATCGCCTTCGCCTCGATGGTGTCCCCCACCGGGGTGGCGGTCGCGTGGGCGTTGACGTGGACGATGTCGTGCCCGGTCAGGCCGGCGTCCGCGAGGGCGCTGCGCATCGCGCGCTCCTGGCCGTCGCCGGTCGGGTCGGGAGGCGCGACGTCGTAGGCGTCGGCGGACAGGCCGACGCCGGAGATCTCGGCGTAGATCCGGGCGCCGCGAGCCTTGGCGTGCTCCTCGGACTCGAGGATCACGATGCCCGCGCCCTCGCCGAGGACGAAGCCGTCGCGCGTGACGTCGTACGGGCGGCTCGCCGTCGCCGGCTCGTCGTTGCGCGTCGAGAGCGCCTGCATCTTGGCGAACGTGGCCATCGGCAGCGGGTGGGTAGCCGCCTCGGTCCCGCCCGCGACGACGACGTCCGCACGCCCGGCGCGGATCATGTCGACGCCGTAGCCGATCGCCTCGGCGCCGGAGGCGCACGCGGAGACGAGCGCGTGGGCGCCGGCCTTCGCGCCGACCTCGATCGAGACGTACGCGACCGGGGAGTTGGGCATGAGCATCGGGACGCTCAGCGGCAGGACACGGCGCGGACCCTTGTCGCGGACCGTGTCCCAGGCGTTGAGCATGGTCCACACGCCGCCGATGCCGGTCGACACGCAGGCGCCGATGCGCTCGCCGTCGAGCTCGGGGGACCCGGCGTCCTTCCACGCCTCGCGCGTGGCGATGATGGCGTACTGGGCGGTGGGGTCCATGCGCCGGATCTCGGTGCGTTGGAGCACGTCCTCCGGCGGGACGACGAGCTGGCCGGCGAACGTCACCGGCATGTCGTACTTCTGGACCCAGTCGTACTCGAGCGTGCGGACGCCTGATCGACCGGCGAGCGCGCCCTCCCACGTGGAGGTGACGTCACCGCCCAGCGGCGTGGTCGCGCCCAGACCGGTCACGACGACCTTCGTGCGGGTACCCACGGGACTCGCTCCCCTCTGTGTGCGGCTCGCGACGGCGAGCGGGGTGGATGTGGCACGGCGGGCGCGGCGACGAGTCGCCGCGCCCGCCGGGACGGACTCAGGCCTCCTGGTTGGCCACGATGAAGGAGACGGCGTCGCCGACGGTGGTGAGGTTCTTGACCTCGTCGTCGGGGATGCGGACGTCGAACTTCTCCTCGGCCAGCGTGACGATGGTCATCATCGAGAGGGAGTCGATGTCGAGGTCGTCCGTGAAGGACTTGTCGGCCTGGACGGAATCGGTCGGGAGACCGGTCTCCTCGTTGACGATCTCGGCGAGGCCGGCGAGGACGTCCTGCTCGGTGTAGGCCATGGGGTTGCACTCCATTCGGTGGGAAGCGGGGTTGTTCGGGGACAAGTGTGGTGGACCTGGGGTCCGTTGGGGTGGAAAGCCACCCCGGTTCTGGGGCCTCGCTAGGGCAGGACCACGACCTGGGCCGCGTACACGAGCCCGGCGCCGAAGCCGATCTGGAGGCAGACGTCACCGGACTTGGCGGCTCCCTCGCGCAGCAGCCGCTCGGTGGCGAGCGGGATGGATGCGGCGGAGGTGTTGCCGGTCTCGGCGATGTCCCGCCCGACGACCACGTGCTCGGGCAGCTTCAGCTGCTTGATCATCTGGTCGATGATCCGCATGTTCGCCTGGTGGGGCACGAAGACGTCGATCTGGTCCGGCGTCACGCCCGCGGCGTCCATCGCCTTCTGCGCGACGACGGCCATCTGCCACACGGCCCACTTGAAGACGCTCTGGCCGTCCTGGCGCAGCGTCGGGAAGGACGTGTCGCCCTTCTTCAGGTCGAGCCACGAGTGGGTCTGGCTGATCGCCGTGCCGTTGCCGGCCGAGCCCCAGACGGTCGGGCCGATGCCCGGGAAGTCGGACGGTCCGACGACGGCGGCGCCGGCGCCGTCGCCGAGGAGGAACGAGATGCTGCGGTCGGTCGGGTCGATGAAGTCCGACATCTTCTCGACGCCGATGACCAGGACGTGCGTCGCCTGGCCGGAGCGCACGAGCGCGTCGGCCTGCGCGATGCCGTAGCAGTAGCCGGCGCAGGCGGCCGAGATGTCGAACGCCGCGGCGGGCATCGCGCCGAGCCGGTCCGCGAGGACGGCGGCTGCGGCCGGCGTCTGCTCGAAGTAGGTGACGGTGGACAGGATCACGGTGTCGACCTGCGACGGCTCGATGCCGGCGGCGGCGAGCGCGGCCCGGGCGGCGCCCTCGGCGAGGTCGAGCAGGGAGGTGTCCTCGCCGGCGCGGCGTCGGGTGACGATCCCGGTGCGCTGCCGGATCCACTCGTCGGAGCTGTTGATCGGCCCCGCGATGTCGTCGTTGGTCACGACGTTCTCGCCGCGCACGCCGCCGATGCCGAGGATCCGGCTGTACGGGGTGACGGGGGTCTGCTTGAGCACCGCCCCGCTCACGCGTCGGCCCCCACGGCGGCGTGGCGGGCGACGAGGTCGGCGGCGGCCTCGAGGTCGTCGGGCGTCTTCACGGCAACGGTCTCCACGCCCCGGAGCGTACGCTTCGCGAGGCCCGTGAGGACGCCGCCGGGCGCGAGCTCTACCAGGCCGGACACCCCGGCGGCGAGGAGCGACTCCTGGCACAGGTCCCAGCGCACCGGGTTGGCGATCTGCCGGACGAGGCGGTCGAGCGCGTCCCGCCCGTCGGTGACCTCGGCGCCGTCGGCGTTGGAGAGCAGGCGGACTGTGGCGTCCGCCGGGCGGACGGCACCGGCGAGGGTCGCCATCCGGTCGACGGCGCTCGCCATGAACCGCGTGTGGAACGCGCCCGCCACCTGCAGCGGGATGACCCGCGCCTTGGCGGGCGGCTCGGCGGTGAGCGCGGCGAGGGCGTCGAGGTCGCCCGCGGCGACCACCTGGCCGCCGCCGTTGACGTTGGCGGGCGTGAGGTCGAGCTCGGCGAGCCGGGCGGTGACGGCCTCGGGGTCGCCGCCGAGCACGGCGCTCATGCCGGTCGGGGTCTGCGCCGCGGCAGCGGCCATCGCCCGGCCACGCTCGCGGACGAGGACGAGCGCCTGCTCGTCCGTCAGCACGCCGGCCACCACGGCCGCGGCGAGCTCGCCCACCGAGTGGCCGGCGGCGACGCCGACCTGGGCGCGGGCGGCGCCGTCGGGGAGCAGGGCGCGCAGGCTCAGCAGCGAGGCGGCGACGATGAGGGGCTGCGCGACGGCGGTGTCACGGATGGTGTCCGCGTCGGACGTCGTGCCGTGGGCACGCAGGTCCAGGCCGGTGGCGGCGGAGTACCACTCGAGCCGGTCGGACAGCCCGGGGACCTCGAGCCACGGCGCGAGCATCCCGGGGGTCTGGGCGCCCTGTCCAGGGCAGACGACGGCGAGCACGAGAACAACTGTGCCGAGGACGACGAGCCGTCCCCGCTCACGCCGTCAACCAACCTCGAACAGGCCAATTGTAGGAACCCTACAAAGTTTGTGATCTAGGTCTCAGATTCGGACAGTCGCCCGAGCGCGATCGCGATCTGCAGCACAAAACCCTCCCGTGGCTCGGTGGGGTCCCAGCCCGTCACGGACGTGATGCGGCGCAGCCGGTAGCGCACGGTGTTCGGGTGCACGTAGAGCATCCGCGCGGCGGCCTCGAGCGAGTGGCCCTCGGCGAGGTACACCGAGAGCGTCTCGAGGAGCGGCCCGCCGA
>JBDIAU010000090.1:0-7036 GCA_039812565.1 Beutenbergiaceae bacterium | reverse complement strand
ACGGGCCGGCCGTAGCGTGGGCACATGCTCAAGATGGACGTCCTCGGGGTGCGGGCGCGGATCCCGGACAACGAGGTGGTGGTGATCCTCGCCGAGACCGAGGGCGCGCGGGTCGTCCCCATCGTCATCGGGCCTCGTGAGGGGGCCGCCATCGCGTCCGCGCAGGCCGGGCTGGTGCCGCCGCGGCCGCAGACCCACGACCTGTTCATGAACACGCTGACGGCGCTCGGCCGCCGGGTCGAGGAGGTGCGGGTGGTCGACCTCATCGACGGCACCTTCCACGCCGAGCTCGTCCTCGACGGGGGACTCGTCATCGACTCCCGCGCGTCGGACGCCATCGCGATGGCCGTGCGGGCCGGCTGCGACGTGCTGTGCGCCGAGCACGTGGTCGACGCCGCGGGCGTCCTCATCGAGGAGGACGAGGAGGACGAGGAGGACGAGGAGCAGGCGGTGGAGGAGTTCAAGACGTTCCTCGAGGGCATCTCGCCCGAGGACTTCCGGGACTGACCCGGACCCCAACTCTCAACATGAGGTGGAGGGTGAGACACGCCGTGCACGACACGCCGAACACGTGGACGGACGCGACGTCGTTGACGTGCCCCTTCGCGCACCCTAGCGTTCGGGAGTGGGCACCTGGGACAGGGGCTGACCGGGCCCGCACGACGCAGGTGATCACCGGTGGGTGAACGGAGACGGGTGTGAGCAGCACGGAAGCCGGCACGCGGGCCGCCGCGGCGCCCCCCCAGCGAGCCCAGGGGATGCTCTTCGGCGACGCCCTGCCGGACCTCGACGTCGACACCGGGTACCGCGGCCCGACGGCGTGCCGCGCGGCCGGCATCACCTACCGCCAGCTCGACTACTGGGCCCGGACCGGCCTGGTCGAGCCGTCGGTCCGTCCGGCCACCGGCTCCGGCACCCAGCGCCTCTACAGCTTCCGCGACATCCTCGTGCTCAAGGTCGTGAAGCGGCTCCTCGACACCGGGGTCTCCCTCCAGCAGATCCGCACCGCCGTCGAGCACCTGCGCGAGCGGGGCGTCGAGGACCTCGCCCAGATCACCCTCATGAGCGACGGAGCGTCCGTCTACGAGTGCACGTCCGCCGACGAGGTCATCGACCTCGTCCAGGGCGGGCAGGGCGTCTTCGGCATCGCCGTCGGCCGGGTGTGGCGCGAGGTCGAGGGCACGCTCGCCGAGCTGCCCACCGAGCGCGTCGAGGCCGCCGAGGAGCTCCCGGGCGACGAGCTCGCGCAGCGGCGCCGCGCCCGCCAGACCGGCTGACCAGAACCGTCGCTCCGGCCGTCTCGGCCGCCCCGGCACGCTAGCCTGCCAAGGTCGAGCCAAGGGGTGAGCCGTGTTCCGCAAAGTCCTCGTCGCGAATCGTGCTGAGATCGCCGTCCGGGGCTTCCGTGCCGCGTACGAGCTGGGCGCCAGGACCGTCGCCGTCTTCCCGCACGAGGACCGCGCCTCGGAGCACCGCCTCAAGGCGGACGAGGCCTACCCGATCGGCGTGGTCGGGCACCCGGTGCGCGCGTACCTCGACGTCGAGGAGATCCTCCGCGTCGCGCGCGACGCCGACGTCGACGCGATCTACCCGGGGTACGGGTTCCTCTCCGAGAACCCCGACTTCGCCGCCGCCTGCGTCGCGGCGGGCATCACCTTCATCGGCCCCCCGGCGGACGTCATCGAGCTCGCCGGTAACAAGGTCCGCGCGCTCGAGGCCGCCCGGGGCGCGGGGATCCCCGTCCTGCGCAGCAGCGCGCCGTCGTCGGACGTCGCCGAGCTCGTGGCCGCGGCCGAGGAGATCGGCTTCCCGATCTTCGTCAAGGCCGTGGCGGGCGGCGGTGGTCGCGGCATGCGCCGCGTCGCCACGCCGGCGGAGCTGCCGGAGGCGCTGGCCGCCGCGATGCGCGAGGCGGGGAGCGCGTTCGGGGACCCGACGGTCTTCCTCGAGCAGGCGGTCCTGCGGCCGCGCCACATCGAGGTGCAGATCCTCGCGGACGCGACGGGCGACGTCGTCCACCTCTACGAGCGGGACTGCTCCGTCCAGCGCCGGCACCAGAAGGTCATCGAGATCGCGCCCGCGCCCAACCTGGACCCGGCGGTGCGGGACCGCCTGTGCGCCGACGCCGTCGCGTTCGCCCGTGCCCTGGGCTACGTGAACGCCGGTACCGTCGAGTTCCTCCTCGAGACGGCGGGGGAGCGGGCCGGGCAGCACGTCTTCATCGAGATGAACCCCCGCATCCAGGTCGAGCACACGGTGACCGAGGAGGTCACGGACGTCGACCTCGTCCAGGCGCAGATGCGCATCGCGGCAGGGGAGACGCTGCGCGAGATCGGCATCGTCCAGGAGTCCGTGCGGGTCAACGGGGCGGCGCTCCAGACGCGGATCACCACCGAGGACCCCGCGGACGGATTCCGGCCCGACACCGGCCGGATCACCGCCTACCGCTCGCCCGGCGGCGCCGGCATCCGCATCGACGGCGCGACCGCGCACGCAGGCGCGGAGATCAGCGCCCACTTCGACTCGATGCTCGTCAAGCTCACCTGCCGGGGCCGGGACCTGCCGACCGCCGTCGCCCGGGCGCGCCGAGCCCTCGCCGAGTACCGGATCCGCGGCGTCCGCACGAACATCCCGTTCCTGAGGGCGGTGCTCTCCGAGCCCGCGTTCGTCGCGGGCGACCTCTCGACGGCGTTCATCGAGGAGCGTCCTCACCTCCTCGCCGCGCGGGAGAGCACCGACCGCGGCACCAAGCTGCTCGCCTTCCTCGCCGACGTGACGGTCAACTCGCCCTACGGCCCCCGACCCGCCGACCTCGTCGACCCGGCCGTGAAGCTGCCGGCCCTGGACCGCTCGACGCCGCCCGCGCTCGGCTCCCGGGACCGCCTGCGGGCCTTGGGGCCCGAGGCGTTCGCCCGCGCCCTGCGCGAGCAGACGCCCGTCGCCGTCACCGAGACCACGTTCCGCGACGCGCACCAGTCCCTGCTCGCGACGCGGGTGCGCACGTACGACCTGCTCGCCGTCGCCCCCCACGTCTCCCGGACCACGCCGCAGCTGCTCAGCGTCGAGGCGTGGGGCGGCGCGACCTACGACGTCGCCCTCCGGTTCCTCGGCGAAGACCCGTGGGACCGGCTCGCCGCCCTGCGCACGGCGCTGCCGAACGTCGCGCTGCAGATGCTGCTGCGTGGCCGGAACACCGTCGGGTACACGCCGTACCCGACGGAGGTCACCGACGCGTTCGTCCACGAGGCGGCCGCCACCGGCATCGACATCTTCCGGATCTTCGACGCGCTCAACGACGTCTCCCAGATGGAGCCGGCCGTCCGGGCCGTCCGCGACACCGGCACAGCGGTCGCCGAGGTGGCCCTGTGCTACACCGGCAACCTCCTCGACCCCGCCGAGACGCTCTACACCCTCGACTACTACCTGCGGCTCGCGGACCGGATCGTCGCCTCGGGCGCGCACATCCTCGCCATCAAGGACATGGCCGGCCTCCTGCGGCCCGCCGCCGCCCACCGCCTCGTCGCCGCGCTGCGCGAGCGCTTCGACCTGCCGGTCCACCTCCACACGCACGACACCGCCGGCGGGCAGCTCGCCACGCTGCTGGCGGCGGTCGACGCGGGGGTCGACGCCGTCGACGTCGCCTCCGCCGCGATGGCCGGCACCACGAGCCAGCCGCCCATGTCCGCCCTCGTCGCGGCGCTCGAGCACACCCCGCGGGACACGGGCCTGTCCCTCGACGCCGTGTGCGCCCTGGAGCCGTACTGGGAGGCCGTCCGCCGGCTCTACGCGCCCTTCGAGTCCGGGCTGCCCGGACCCACGGGGCGCGTCTACGAGCACGAGATCCCCGGCGGCCAGCTCTCCAACCTCCGCCAGCAGGCGATCGCCCTCGGGCTCGGCGCCAAGTTCGAGCAGGTCGAGGCCATGTACGCCGCCGCGGACCGGATCCTCGGTCACATCGTCAAGGTCACGCCGTCGAGCAAGGTGGTCGGGGACCTGGCCCTGCAGCTCGTCGGCACCGGGGCGGACCCGGAGCGCTTCGCCGAGGCACCGCAGGAGTTCGACCTGCCCGACTCCGTGGTCGCGTTCCTCGCCGGGCAGCTCGGCGACCCGCCCGGCGGCTGGCCGGAGCCGTTCCGGACCAAGGCCCTGGCCGGCCGGACGGTCAAGCCCGCCGGCAAGCCCCTCACCGACGAGGACCGCACGGCCCTGGCCGGGACCAGCAAGGACCGCCGCGACCGCCTCAACCGGCTCCTCTTCCCCGGGCCCGCAGCCGACCTCGCGAAGAGCCGGCAGGCGTTCGGCGACATCAGCGTGCTCTCCACCGCGGACTACCTGTACGGGCTCACCCCGTCCGAGACCCAGGTCACCTTCGGGCGGGGCGTGAAGATGCTCGTCGCCCTCGAGGCGGTCTCCGCCGCCGACCACCGCGGGATGCGGACCGTGATGACGATCCTCAACGGCACCCTGCGCCCGGTCCAGGTGCGCGACCGCAGCATCGAGGTCGTCGTCGTCAGCGCCGAGCGGGCGGACCCGAACGACCCACGCCAGGTCGCGGCGCCGTTCGCCGGGGCGGTCACGCCCGCCGTCGACGTCGGCGCGCAGGTCGAGGCCGGGCAGACGGTCGCCACGATCGAGGCGATGAAGATGGAGGCGAACATCACCGCACCGGTGGCGGGCACCGTGTCGCGGCTGGCGTTCAAGGGCCTGCGCCAGGTGGACGGCGGCGACCTCGTCCTGGTGATCGCGTGAGCCCCGTGCGGCTGACCAAGCTCGGCCACTCGTGCGTCCGGGTCGAGGTGGGGGAGCGGCGCGTCGTCGTCGACCCCGGAGCGTGGAGCGACCCGGCCGCGCTCGACGGCGCCGCCGCCGTGCTCGTCACGCACCAGCACCCCGACCACCTCGACGCGGCGCGGCTGCGCGCGGCGCTCGACGCGAACGCCGCGCTCGAGGTCTGGGCGCCGGCCGACGTCGTCGCCGCCCTCGGCGTCGAGGGGCCCGCCGCCACCCGGGTCCACGCCGTCGGCCCCGGCGAGGAGTTCGAGGCCGCCGGGGTTCCGGTGCAGGTGCTGGGGGAGTGGCACGCGACCATCCACCCGGACATCCCGCGCCTGGCGAACCTCGGCTACCTGCTCGCGGGGCGCGTGCTGCACCCCGGCGACGCCCTGCTCGTCCCTGAGGGCGGCGTCGAGGTCCTGCTGGTCCCCGTCAGCGCCCCCTGGCTCAGGCTCGCCGACGTCATCGACTACGTGCGTGCCGTGGCGCCCGCGACGGCGCTGCCCGTGCACGACAAGATCTACTCCGCGGCCGGACTGGCCATCGTGGGGCGCCAGCTCGGCCCGGACGGCGTGGGCCTCGGGCCCACGGTCTACCGGCCCTGGACGGACGGCGAGACGGTCACGCTCGACTGACAGCGGGACCGTCCGTCTCGCTCGGGCTCAGACATGGGCGAGGTGGACGTCCCCGCTGACCGTGCGGGCGCGGACCTCGACGAAGTCCTGACCCGGGGCCGGTCGGCCGGCGCTGACCAGTGTCGAGTGGATCGCCCCGGAGACCGTGGTCACGTCGGTCCACACGGGGGTGCCGGGCGGGATGCCGATCGTGACGTCGCCGCTCGCGGCGCGGGCCGCGACGCCGCCGCGGGCGATCCGGCCGACGACGACGTCGCCCGAGCCGGAGGTGAGCGAGGCGTCGCCGCCGGCGTCCTGGACGGCGACCGCGCCGGAGCCGGACTTCAGCGAGACGGACCCGCCGCAGGAGGCGACGGTGACCGCCCCGGAGCCGGAGGAGGCGACGACGTCGGCGTCCGCACGTCCGACCTCGATGCGACCGGACCCGGACCGCAGACGCAATGTGCCACCACTACGCGTCACGATGATGTCACCGGAGCCGCAGTCGACGACGGCCTCCTGCCCGACCTCCTCGAGGTGGACGTCGCCGGACCCGGACTTCACGCGGGTGCTGCCGAGCCGGCCGGTGGCATCGACCCCGGCGCGGCCGACGCGTGCGACGAGGCGGCTGTCGCGGGGGAGTGTCACGGCGACCGTCGGGGCGTCGGCGTGCAGGAGCCCACGGCCCATCGGCTGGGTGATGCTGACGGTGCCGCCCTGGCGTTCGACGGCGACGCGGTCGGCGCCGGGGCCGTCGACGTCGACGGTGGTCTGGGCGACGTCGTCGGCGTGGACGTGCAGGCGGCCGGCGCCGAGCTCGACGTGCAGGAGGGTGGGGCGGTCGGTCTCGAAGGTTCTGCGCATGGTTCGCTCCATCGTGGTGGCCGGTCAGACCCAGCCCGTCATGCGCCGTGACGAGCCACGACGCGCGGACTGGTCGACGAACGGCAGGCCGGAGAGGTCGATGTCGAGGGTGAGGCCGCCCGAGCGCGTGGCGGCGCGGACGGCGTTGACGAGCCACGAGTTGAGGGAGACGCCGGTCTTCGCGGCGAGGTCCTCGGCCCGCGCCTTGAGGTGCTCCGGGAGGCGGAGCGTGAGGCGGACCTGCTGGCCGTCGGCCGGCTCGTCGTCCTGGGGTGCGTCGGGGGTCGGCGGCGGGCTGTCCGCGGGCGGCGGCACGTCGACGACGAAGCGAGGGTCGCGGCCGACGAGGCGCACGTCGACCGTGCCGACGGGGAGCTCTGCGGTGATCTCCGCGGCGGCCTGGGCGAGAGCCTCGAGGAGCACGAGGCGGGCGGCGGGGTCGAGCGCCGTCGCGAGGCGCTCGGCGGCCTGCGCGACGTCGGGGCCCCCGGTGGCGGCTGCGGCGGCGAGGTCGGCCCGCAGGGTGTCGAGGTAGGGGGTGATGTCCATGACGTCATGGTGACACCACGCTGACGTCACGTCAAGGACGGTGGGCGGGAAGGGGCTCGGGCTGACGGGGGCGCCGACGGGTGCGCTCCGGCTCGCGCGCGCCGTCCCGACCCGCCCGCCGATCCGCCCGCCCGCGCGTGTCCCGCCACTTCGCACCTCTGTGCCGAGGTCGCACCTCCTGCGGTGCGACCTCGGCACAGAGGTGCGAACTCGGCGGAGGGTGTGGCGGCTGAGCA
>JBDIAU010000089.1:0-7061 GCA_039812565.1 Beutenbergiaceae bacterium | reverse complement strand
TGGCCGACCTGGCGCTCGGGGACGGGGTCTCGACGTTCATCCTCGCCACCGACGACGCCGCGACGATCGAGGCGTTCGCCCGCGACGTCGTCCCCGACGTCCGCGCCCGGGTGACCGCCGAACGCTGACCCCCGTCGACGCCCAGCTCCGCCGAACGCACCTTTGGTCGGCTCAAACCGCGGTTTGAGCCGACCAAAGGTGCGTTCGGCGGGACTGGGTGGGGGTGCGCGGGGTCAGGTGCGCGCGAAGGCGGCGATGTCCTCGACGAACGCCTGCTTGATCGCCGAGGTGACGGTGGGCCGGACCTGGCGCTGGGCGGCGAGGTAGTCGTCGGTGCCGGCGCCCGGCGTCGGCGTCTCTCGCCCGTGGACCGCCTCGCGCTCGAACGCCGCCTGCGCCGCCACGCGCGCCGCGTACTCGATGTCGGCCGGGGTGAAGCCGTCGGTCGCGGCCACGAGCGAGTCGAGGTCGACGTCGGTGCGCCCCGAGACGTCCACGAACCGCTTCCACAGCGCCCGCCGCGCCGTCGCGTCCGGCGGCCCGACGGGGATGAGGTAGTCGAACCGCCCCGGCCGCAGGAACGCGGAGTCGAGGGAGCGGACGGAGTTCGTCGCGGCGACGAGCAGCCGGGTGTCCCGCTCGCGGAACGCCGGGATGAGCTTGAGCAGCTCGTTCGTCACGCCGTGGACGGCCGACGTCGGCGCGCCCTCGCGCTGCGGCGCGATCTCCTCGACCTCGTCCATGAACAGCAGGACCCGCTCGAACTCGCTGATCTGCGCGAACACGTCCCGCAGCGCGTTCGCCAGGCCGCCCGCGTCCGCCGCGAGCCGCGACGGGAAGATCTCGACGAAGGGCCACCCGAGCCGCGATGCGATGCCGCGCGCGAACGTCGTCTTGCCCGTGCCCGGCGGGCCGAACAGCACGATCGCGCGGGGCGGCATGACGCCGTGCGCCTGGGCGAGCTCGGGCTCGGCGAGCGGGAGCACCACCCGCCGCTCGATGAGCGTCTTCTCCGTCTCCATGCCGGAGATCCGGTCCCACAGGCCCGAGGGGAGGATCCGGCCGCCGAGCGACTCGAGCAGCGCGGCCTCCCCCGGGCCCACCGACTGCACCTTCTCGAAGAAGGCGAGCGCCGGGCGCATGGTGAAGCCCTCGGCCTCGAGGTCCTCGACCACGTCCTGCTCCGGCGCCGCGACGAAGCCGAGCCGGCGCGCGCCGCGCTCGACGGCGAGCCTCTCGACGGCGGGGAGCAGGGCCGCGCGGACGCGGGCCTCTCCCGGGCGGACGGCGATCCGCGCGAGCCAGGCCCGCTCCCCGGTGACGATCGCCAGCGCGGCGCCGAGCACCTCGCCGCCGTGCACCGCGACGACGGCGGGCTCCCCCGCGCGCAGGGCCGCGATGCACTCGGCGAGCCCGAACACGGGCAGGTGGGCCCCCGACGCGTCCCACAGGCGCACCACCGCCTCGAGGTCGTGGTCCTGATACTCACGAACCAGCCAGCTCATGGGCCTCCTCCCGCCGTCGGGTGCCGATCACCGTACCGGCGGCCCCGTCGGGCCGGGCCTCGACCGGGCGCCGTCTCACGCGGGACGTGGCGTCCGCCACGAAACCCCGCGAGTCGCGCTCCCGGACGCTGTTGCGACACGCCGCGTCGATACGATTCCGCCGTCCGGACCTGCCCCGGCCGGGATCCCGGCCCCGCGACGAAAGGACCCCCCTCGTGGTCCAGGCGTCACCGGCCACGTCGTCCGAGCAGGGCCCGACCCTCCTCGACCCGCGCACGTGGCGCACGGCCGACTTCCGGGTCTTCGCCTCGGGCGCCGACGCGCCGCGGGCCCGCCGCCCCACGGACGTCGTCCTGCTCATCGGGGCGATCCTCACGGTCCTCCTCCTGGCGCTCGTCGCGCCGGGGCCGACGGCCCTCGACGACGCCGTCACGAGCCTGGTCTCCGCCCTGCCGATGCTCGCGGGCTGGTTCTGGGAGATCGCGTTCGACCTCCTGCTGCTCTGGTCCGCCGTCCTCGTGCTCGCCGCCGTCCTCGCACGGGGACGTCGGCTCCTGCTGTGGGAGCAGCTCAGCGGCGTCGCGCTGGCGCTCCTGACGGCCGGCGCGGCCGGGCTGGCCTCCGGGGCGTCGGTCTCGGACCTGCTCGAGTCGATCATCAGCACCCGGGCGGACGGCACGTACCCCGCGATGCGCCTCGCCCTGGCGACGGCGGTCATCGTGACGACGTCGCCGCACCTGAGCCGACCGCTGCGGCACCTGGGCCGGTGGGTCGTCGGCCTGGGCGCCCTCGGCGGGCTCGCCCTCGGCGTCACGGGCGTGCTCGGCGCCGCCGCAGGGTTGGCCGTCGGCATCGGCTCCGCCGCGCTCGTGCACCTCGTCTTCGGCTCCCCCGGCGGGCGGCTGCCGCTCGACAAGGTCCGCAGCGCACTCGCCGACCTGCACGTCCACGCGACGGACCTGCGCCACGCCCCGCTCGGCGCGCGCGGGGTGGCCGTCGTCACCGGCCGCACCACCGACGACCGGCCGCTGCTCGTCAAGGTCTACGGACGCGACGCCTGGGACGGTCAGCTCATCTCGTCCGTCTGGCTGTCGCTGTGGTACCGGGACACGGCGCCGTCCACCCGGCTCAACCGCCTCCAGCAGGTCGAGCACGAGGCGTTCGCCACGCTCCTGGCGGAGCGGGCCGGCGTGCCCGTGCTCCCCGTCGTCGCCGCAGGGCTGGCGACGGGCCGGGACGCCGTCCTGGTGGTCGAGGCCGACGGCCGCCCCCTCACGGACGCGGGCGACGTCGACGACGCGACGCTCCACCGCCTCTGGGACGCCCTCGGTGCGCTGCACCGCACGGGCATCGCGCACGGCCAGCTCACGCCCGACCGCCTCGTCCTGCGCGACGACGGCACGCCGGCGCTGGCCGACTTCGGGGCGGCGGTGGTCGCCGCCCGGGACACGCAGCTCCTGGCGGACCGGGCCGAGCTCCTCGTGACCACGGCCCTCCTCGCGGGGCCGGAGCGCGCGGTCGCCGTCGCCCGGGACGCCGTCGGCCCCGACGGCCTCGCGGCGGTCCTGCCGCTGCTGCAGCCCGCGGCCATCGAGCCCGGGCTGCGCAAGGACGTCCGCGAGCAGACCTGGACCCTGGCCGACCTCCGCGGCCTCGCCGCGACGTCGGCGGACGCCGAGCTGCCCGAGCTCGAGAAGCTCCGCCGCGTCTCGGTGGGCTCGTTCGTCCAGATGGCCCTCGTCGTGGCCGTCGCGTACGTCGTCATCTCGGCCATCGCCGGCATCGGCTGGCAGACGATCGTCGACGAGCTCGAGGCCGCGAACGTCTGGTGGCTCCTCGCCGCGCTCGTCGTGGCGCCGTTCATCCAGTTCGGCCAGGCGTTCTCCACGATGGGCGCGTCCGAGCGCCCGGTCCGGTACGGCCCGGTGCTCGCCCTGCAGTACGCGATCCAGTTCCTCGCCCTCGCGGTGCCCAGCTCCGCGGCGCGGGTGGCGCTCGCCGTCCGGTTCTTCCAGAAGGCGGGCGCGTCGACGACGGCGGCCGCCGCGGTCGGCCTCATCGACAGCCTCGCGGGCTTCGTCATCCAGGCGCTGATCATCATCACGGTCGCCCTGACCGGCGTCGTCTCGCTCACGGCGCCGTCGCAGAGCGGCTCGGTGTCGATCAACGGCACGACGCTCGCCGTCGTCGCCGGGCTGCTCGTCGTCGCCGTCGTCGTCGCCCTGTCCATCCCTCGGGTCCGCGGGTTCCTGCGCTCACGGGCGGCGGACTCGAAGGTCGCGCTCGCCGTGCTCCACTCCCGCCGCAACGTCCTCATGCTGTTCGGCGGCAACCTCGCCGCGCAGGCGATGTTCGCCGCGGTGCTCGGGCTGTCGCTGCTGGCGTTCGGGGAGCACGCGACGTTCGCCGAGCTCCTGCTCATCAACACGCTCGTCTCGCTGTTCGCCGGCCTCATGCCGGTGCCGGGCGGGATCGGCGTCACGGAGGCGGCGCTCACCGCGGGCCTGGCGGCGATCGGCGTGCCCAGCGCGGCCGCGCTCTCGACGGCCCTGGTCTACCGCGTGGCGACGTACTACCTGCCGCCCGCGTACGGCGCGCCCGCGATGGGCTGGCTGCGCCGGGGCAGCTACATCTAGCCGGCGGTCGGGCGCTGGCGCCACGCCTCGTAGGCGGCGACGGCGGTCGGCAGCGTCGGGTAGACGTGGTCGTCGCCGATGCGCCCCACCAGGCCGGTGCTGCGCAGGTCCGCGAGCAGCTCCTGCTTGACGCGGGCGAGGGCGACGACGACGCCGCGCTCCGCGAGCTCGCGACGCAGGTCTTCGAGGGCGTCGAGGGCGGTGAGGTCGACGTGCACGTTCGCCTCGGCGTTGAGGAGGAACCACGCGACCGGGCCGGCGTCCTCGGCCTCGTCGACGGCAGCCAGTGCTCGCCGTCGAAAGTCCTCGGCGTTGGCGAAGAACAGCGGCGAGTCGTAGCGGAACACCACCAGGCCGGGGATCGTGCGGGACCCGGCGAAGTCGCCGACGTCGTGCATCCCCGCCAGGCCGGGCACCAGCCCGAGCACGGCGGCGTGCGGCCGCGCGACCCGGGCCAGGAGCAGGACGGCGGAGAGCCCGATGGCCAGGAGCAGGCCGCGGAGGATGTCGAGGAGGAGCACGCCGGCCACGGTCGTCAGCGTGATCGCGAGCTCGCTCCCTCGGAAGGCCGCGATCCGGCGGATCTCCGCGACGTCGACCAGCCGCGTGGCCGCGTAGATGACGAGCGCGCCCAGCGCCGCCATCGGGAAGTGCTCGAGGAGCGGCCCGAGCCACAGGAGCACGAGCACGACGCAGCCGAGGGCCGCCAGGGAGTGGACCTGCGTGGTGCTCCCGGCGGCGTCGCCGATCGCGGTGCGGCTGGCGCTGCTGCTGACCGGGAAGCCCTGCGACACCCCGGCGCCCACGTTCGCGACGCCGAGGGCGAGCAGCTCGGTGTTGGCGTCGATCGTCTGGTGGCGCCGGCTCGCGAACGCCCGGGCCGTGGAGATCGAGTCGCTGTACCCGACGAGCACGATGCCGAGCGCCGGCAGCGCGAGGGCGCGCAGGTCGGCCGCCGCGACGTCGGGCACCGTGAACGTCGGCAGGCCGCTCGGCATGGCGCCGACGACGGCGACGCCGCGCGCCTCGAGGTCGAGCGCCCAGACCGCGGCGGTCGCCACGAGCACGGCGACGAGCGGCCCCGGCAGTCGCGGCCACAGCCGTTGGAGGACGACGAGCAGCACGAGCACCCCCGCGGCGAGGGCCACGGTCAGACCGCTCACGGGGGCGTCGGACGCCACGATCGAGCGCACCTGCTCGACGACGGAGTCCCCCGCGATCTCGAGCCCGGTCACCTTCCCCACCTGGCTGGTGATCATGATGACGGCGACGCCGGCGAGGTACCCGACGAGGATCGGCCGGGAGAGCAGGTCCGCGACGATCCCCAGCCGCGCGGCCCACGCGAGCAGGAACAGCCCACCGACCACGAGGGCCAGCCCGGCGGCCAGCACGGCGTACCGCCCGGGGTCCCCCGCGGCGATCGGGGCGATCACCGCGACGGTGAGCAGCGCCGTCGTCGACTCCGGGCCGACCGACAGCTGCCGCGAGCTGCCGACCAGGGCGTACCCGGCCAGCGGCAGCAGGATCCCCCACAGGCCGGCGACCGGCGGCAGCCCGGCCAGCGACGCGTACGCCATCACCTGCGGCACCAGGTAGGCGGCCACGGTGACGCCGGCGACGACGTCGCCGCGCAGCCACACCCGCCGGTAGCCGCGCAGCACGCGCAGGCCGGGCAGCACCGCGTCGAGGCGGCTCGGCGGGTCGGCGGCGCGCACGGGCGGTCGGCCTACGTCCAGGGCAGGCCGAGCACCGTCGAGATCGTGCGGACGACGCCGTTCTCGCTGTTCGGGGGCGCGACGTAGCGGGCGCGCTCGCGCAGGACGGGGTGCGCGTTGTGCATCGCGAACGAGTAGTCGGACTCGTCCATCATCTCGAGGTCGTTGAGGAAGTCCCCGAAGGTCATCGTCTGCGCCCGGGTGATGCCCAGCGCCTCCTGGATCCGGCGGATCCCGACTCCCTTGTTGACGCCGAGCGTCATGACGTCCACCCAGTGCTCGCCCGAGACGGCCACCTGGTGGCTCTCGGCGTACGGTGCGAACGCGGGCGCCGTCGTCCGCTCGGCGGAGCCGAAGTCGTAGACGGCCACCTTGAGGACGTCCTCGCCGGCGACGTCGAGCAGGTCGGGCACCAGCTGCAGGCGGGCGTAGTACTTCTCCACCTCGGCGAGGAACGGCGGGTCGAACCGCTCGACGTACGCCGCGCCCTTCCCGCAGACGACGACGCCGATGTCGGCCTCGCCGGCGTGGAGGTCCCGGGCGGTGCCGACGAGCCGGGTCACCGAGTCCGCAGGCAGGCACGTCGCACTGATCTCGCGGCCCTGGTGGACCACGTAGGTGCCGTTCTCGGCGATGAAGGCGACCTCGTCGGCGACGGCGGAGAAGCGTTCGCGCAGGTTGTAGTACTGGCGTCCGCTGGCCGGGCAGAAGACGATCCCCCGCCGGAAGAGCTCGTCCGCCAGGGGCCAGAAGTGGTGGTGCAGCTCGTCCTCGTCGTCGAGGAGCGTGCCGTCCATGTCCGCCGCGATCAGGCGGATGTCGGGGGGCGGGTCGAAGGTCAGCGGCTCGACGCCGGACGTGGTGCTCACCCGGGCATCATCCCAAGCGGGCGCCCGCGCCGCCCCGGGTCCGGGCCGCGGCTCAGGTGAGCGGGCGGCCCGCGAGGAGCGCGACGTGGCCGGGGCCCAGCTCCGCGAGGAGCTCGGCGACGGTGGTCGCACCCGTGAACTCCGTCCCGGCCTCGGCGGCGAGGGCCGCCACCGCCGCGACGGTGGCGGGCGCGTCCTGGCCGAGCGTGATCCCGCGCAGCGCGAGGAAGGCCAGCGGGTCCACGGGAGTGAGCCCGAAGTCCAGGTTGACCTCGAAGTGGAGGTGGCAGCCGGTCGAGTTCCCGGCGCCGAGCGGGTCGAGCGAGCGGTCGCCGC
>JBDIAU010000088.1:0-7086 GCA_039812565.1 Beutenbergiaceae bacterium | reverse complement strand
CGTAGCGGCGTCCGCCGCCGCGACGTCCGCCTCCGCCGTGGACTCCGCGGCCGGCGCCGCTGACGCCTCGGCCGCGGCCGCCAGCTCGTCCTGAGCGCGGATGGCCGCCTCGACCGCCGCCGCGAGCTGCGCCTGAGCCTGCCCGTACGCCTCCCAGTCACCGGCCGCCAGAGCCGTCTGCGAGGCCTCGAGCGCCGCCCGGGCCGACTGCAGGGCCGAGTCCAGCCGGGCCTGCGCGCCCGCGGTCCCCGGGTCGCCACCGGTACCGGTGTCCCCACCGGTACCGCCGTCGCCGCCCGTCTCGCCGTCCGCCCCGGCGTCGCCCGCGTCGGCACCGGAGTCGCCGCCGAACACCTGGTCCAGCGCCTCGTCGAGGGTGTCGGCGAAGCCGATCTCGTCACCGAAGGCGACGAGGACCTTCTGCAGGAGCGGGAACTGCGTGCCGGCGGAGCTCTGGACGTAGACCGGCTGGACGTAGAGCAGGCCGCCGCCGAGCGGCAGCGTGAGGAGGTTGCCGTTGACCACGTCGGAGTCGCCCTGCCGCAGCAGGTTGAGGGACTGCGAGACCGTGGGGTCGGAGTTGAAGTTGTTCTGCACCTG
Source organism: Beutenbergiaceae bacterium (assembly GCA_039812565.1). Taxonomy (GTDB): domain Bacteria; phylum Actinomycetota; class Actinomycetes; order Actinomycetales; family JAHECE01; genus JAHECE01. The sequence continues at coordinate 6,486 of JBDIAU010000088.1, read as the reverse complement.
GCCGGGCCCGGGGACGGTGATGTCGCGTCGGAGCTGCAGCAGCCTCAGCTGCCCGTACCCCTCGCGCGGCTGCCCCGCCGTGCTGCCCGCCTCCGCGTCGACCGCGAGGAAGCCGGTCAGCACGTTGCGCCCGGTCCCACCGCCCGGGATGTAGGACGACGTCAGCGAGAACGTCGGCTCCTCCTGGCCCGGCATCTTCAGCGTGAGGTAGTAGGGCGGCTGGGGGATCGGCTGCGACTTGGTCGGGTCGTTCGGGGTCTGCCAGTAGTCCTGGCCGGAGTAGAACGCCTCGGCGTCCGTCACGTGGTACCGGGTCAGCAGCTGCCGCTGGACCTTGAACAGGTCCTCCGGGTAGCGCAGGTGGGACATGAGGTCGCCGCTGATCTCGGACATCGGCCGGACCTTGCCCGGGAAGACGCTCATCCACGCCTGCAGCATCGGGTCCTGCGTGTCCCACGCGTAGAGCTTGACCGAGCCGTCGTAGGCGTCGACCACGGCCTTGACGGAGTTGCGCATGTAGTTGATCCGCACCGCCGCCGGGATCGTCTGGACGCCGCCGACGGCCTGGGACAGCGAGTCGGCGGTCGCCTCGTCGAGCAGCTCCCGGGTCGAGTACGGGTACTGGTTGGTGGTCGTGTACGCGTCGACGATCCACACCACCCGACCCTCGACGACGGCGGGGTACGTCCGCCGGTCGAGCGTGAGGAACGGCGCGACCTTGCTCACCCGGAGCTCCGGGTCCCGGTCGTAGAGGATCTGCGACTCGGACGTCACGCGGTCGGAGAAGAGGATCTCCTGGGAGCCGAACCGGAGCGCGTAGAGCAGCTTGTTCCAGAACGGGCCGACCGGCGGGCCGCCGTCACCCTGGTAGGTCGTGTTCACCTGGCCGTTCGGCGCGTTGTCGTCGGGGTAGTCGAGCTCCCACGGCGTCGTGCCTTCGGGGGCGCCGACGATCGAGTACTCGGGCGAGGCGTACTCCGGCGAGGTCTGCCCGAAGTAGATCCGGGGCTCCGCCACCTCGAGCTCGCCGACGCTCGGGATGCCGCCCTCGAAGAACGCCGGGCGGCCGTCGGCCTGGGTCGTGTTGCCGTACGCGGCCACGACGCCGAAGCCGTGCGTGTACACCGTGTGCTCGTTGATCCACGACCGCTGGCTCGCGCCGAGGCCGTCGAGGTCCAGCTCGCGCACCGCGATCACGGTGTCGCGTGACTCGCCGTCGATCCGGTACCGGTCGACCGCCAGGACGTCCGGGAAGTCGTAGTACTGCTTGTTCTGCTGCAGCTGGCGGAACGACGGGCTGACGACCGCCGGGTCGAGGAGCCGGATGCTCGCCGTCGTCTCCGCGTCGGCACGCAGGGCGCCGGGCTCCGCCGTCGTCGTCGCCGTGTAGTTCTCCGTCTCGACGTCCTCGAGCCCGTAGGCGGCCAGCGTGGCGTCGATGTTGCGCTGGATGTACGGAGCCTCGAGCTCCTGGGCGTTGGGGATCACCTGGAACCGCTCGACGACGTACGGGTAGACGCCCCCGACGACGATCGCCGAGACGAGCATGAGCCCGAGGCCCACGAGCGGCGGCCGCCAGTCGCCGCGGATCGCCGTGACGACGAACAGAGCCGCGACCACGAGCGCGATGCCGGCGAGGATCGCCTTGGCGGGCATGACGGCGTTGATGTCCGTGTACGAGGCGCCGTCGAACTTCTCACCCGCGGCGACGAGCAGGGAGTACCGGTCCAGCCAGTAGCTCGCGGCGACGAGCAGCATGAACACGGCGGCGAGGACGGACAGGTGCACCCGGGCGGCCTTGGTGGACCGCCGGCCGGGGCCCGCGACCCGCAGCCCGCCGTACAGGTAGTGCGTGACGGCGGCGCCGAGGGTGCTGAGGAACACCACCGTCATCAGGAACGACACGACGAACCGGAGGACCGGCAGGGTGAACACGAAGAACGACACGTCGAGCCCGAACTGCGGGTCGGTGGTGCCGAACGGCACCTGGTTCAGCCAGAGCGCCACGTCCTGCCAGCGCGACGCCGCAGCGGTCCCCGCGAACAGGCCGAGGAGCACGGGCGCCGCGACGAGGACCAGCTTGCGCAGCGGCTCGATGCTCGCCCGGTACCGGTCGAGGTTCTGCTGCTCCGCCGTGATCGGTGCGTACACCGGCCGGGTCCGGTAGGCGATCGAGAGGTTGAGGTAGACGGTGCCCCCCATGACGAGCCCGCCGAGGAGGAACAGGACGCCCTGGATCACCCACTGGGTGCGCAGCACCTCCATGTAGCCGATCTGCTGGAACCACAGCACCTCGGTCCAGAACTGGGCGAGCGTGAGGACCACGAGCACGAGCACGCCGAGGACGAGGAGCGTCGGGACGAGCGGGCTGCGCTTGCGCGCGGGCGGGGCCGGACGGGGTGGTGACGCGAAGGACGACACGAACGGGACACCTCAGGGATCGGGGATCGGTGCGGTCGGCCGCTCCCCGCAGGGGGCGCCCTCCCGCGAGCCGGGCTCTCGGGTGACTAACGCCACACCGTCCCGGAAAGTTTCGCACACGTGCTCGCACCCACCCCGGAACGGGACGGGGCCTACGCGGACTCGCACGACGGCAGGTCGTCGGTCCGCCCCTCGCCGACGGCCGTCACGGCGTCGACCGCCTCGCCGAGCGTCCCGACCCGGACCAGCTGCAGGTCCGGCGACCCGAGCCCGTCGACGTCGCCGCAGTTGCCCTCGGGGACGAGGAACACGGCTGCGCCGTCGCGCTGCGCCCCGGCGATCTTCTGCCGGATCCCGCCGATCGGCCCGACCTCGCCCTCGACCGTGATCGTGCCCGTGCCCGCGACGTCGACGCCGCCCGTCAGCGCACCCGGCGTCAGGACGTCCACGATGCCGAGCGCGAACATGAGGCCGGCGCTCGGCCCGCCGATCTCGTCGATGCGGATCGTCACGTCCACCGGGAACGCGAAGACGGGGTCGATGAACACGCCGAGCACGCTGCCGCCCTCGCCGTCGTCGCCCGTCACCAGCCCGAGCTCGCGCAGCTCGCCGTCGCGGCGCACCGTCACCTCCAGCTCGGCGCCCGGCGGGGCCGCTGCGAGCGCGACCGTGAGGTCGCCGAGCTCGACCACCTCGGTGCCGCCCACGGCGACGAGCACGTCACCCTCGGCGAGGACGCCGTCGGACGGGCCGTCGGGCACCACCCCGGCGACCGTGACGGTGGCGGGCACGGCGTAGCCGAGCTCGGTGAGGGCCGCTGCCGTCGCGTCCTCCTGCGACGTCGTCATCTCCCGGGCGGCGAGCTGCTCGCGCTCCTGCGCGCTCTGCCCCTGCGGGTAGACCAGCTCCTGCGGGACGACGGCCTCGTCCGTCTCGAGCCACCCGCGCACGACGCGCATCGCGTCGACCGGCGTGCCCGGACCCCCGGCGACCGAGACGGTCGTGAGCCGCAGGGCGCCGTCGGTCGGGAATGTCGGAGCGCCGGAGACACCGATGAGGGGCTCGCCGTCGACGTCGCCGAGGGTGTCGACCGTGGGGCCCGGGCTCTCCACGACGTACGGCGCCGGTGCCGCGGCGAGGACGGAGAGCAGCAGGACCGTCGTGATCGCCGAGCCGCCGAGCACGACGCCGCGCCGAGACGGCCGGACCGGCGGCGCGGGCGGGTCTGCCGCCGCAGGTGGGAGCGACGCGTCGGGGGCCTGCAGCACCGGGTCATCATCCCCCATCGACCCGAGTGCCCCCTGAGCGGGTGCGGAGGACGGGCCTGCGCCCTGAGCGAACCGGTCGGCGAACGGGACGATCCGTCGCGGCACCCGGCGTCGGGCTCGTTACCGTGAGCCCTGACAGACCCGTCGCCTCGCCTGGAGCAGCCGATGAACGACCAGCCGGTCCCCCCTCCCGAGGGCGGCTCGCCCGCCGACCGGGAGAGCTGGCGGGCGCTGCTGCGGTCCATGCTCGGGGACGAGGCGGCCGAGGAGGCGATGCGCGCCCTCGACGCCGGCGGCTTCGACCCCGGCGCCCTGGCCCAGGCCGCGGGCCTGCCGACCGATCCGCACGCCATGGCCGGGCTCCTCGCGCAGCTGCAGCGCTTCCTCGGCACCCCGGGGACCGGGCCCGTGAACTGGACTCTCGCGCACGACGTCGCCCGGCAGACCGCCCTCGCCGGCGGCGACCCGAGCGTCACCGCAGCGCAGAAGCAGCAGGTGGTGCGCGCCCTGACGGCCGCCGACCTGTGGCTGGACGCCGCCACCGACCTCGCCCCCGCGCCCGGCGCCTACCAGGCGTGGAGCCGCTCCGAGTGGGTCGAGAGCACGCTGCCGACGTGGAAGCGGCTCGCCGAGCCGATCGCCGCCTCGGTCGCCGAGGCCCTCGTCGAGGCGTTGGGGGCGGCCGGGCAGGAGGCGCTGTCCCCCGGGGGGAGCGCGACCGCCGCGGGGATGATCCGCCAGCTCGGCGGCGCCGTCTTCGGCATGCAGGTCGGCCAGGCCGTCGGCACGCTCGCCTCGGAGGTCTTCGGGGCGACCGACACGGGCCTGCCGCTGCTCGAGGCGACCGGCGCAGCGCTGCTGCCCGCCACCGTGACCGCCTACGCCGAGAGCCTGGACGCCCCGACCGAGGAGGTCCGCTACTTCCTCGCCGTCCGCGAGGCGGCCCACGCGCGGCTCTTCGCCCAGGTGCCCTGGCTGCGCGCGCACCTGCTCGGGACGGTCGAGGCGTACGCGCGTGGCATCGCGATCGACACCGCCCGCCTCGAGGAGGCGGTCCGCTCCATCGACACCACCGACCCCGAGGCCCTGCGCGAGGCGTTCTCGAGCGGCGTCTTCGCGCTGGAGCGGACGCCCGCGCAGGAGGCGGCGCTGCGCCGCCTCGAGACGGCGCTCGCCCTCGTCGAGGGCTGGGTGGAGCACGTGACCGCGATCGCCGTCGCCCCGCACCTGCCGCACGGCGTCCCGCTGCGCGAGATGCTCCGGCGGCGGCGGGCCGCGGGCGGCCCCGCCGAGCAGACGTTCTCGGCGCTCGTCGGGCTCGAGCTGCGGCCGCGCCGGGCCCGGGACGCGGCCGCCCTGTTCGCCTCGGTCGAGGCCGCAGGCGGCCTCGCGGCACGCGACGGCGTCTGGGCGCACCCGGACCTCCTGCCGACGTCGGAGGACCTCGACGACGTCGCCGGCTTCGTCGAGCGCCGCGCCGCCGCCCGCGAGCAGGAGAAGGACATCGACGCCGCCCTGGCGAGCATCTTCGACGAGGCGGCGCGCGCCGCCGGGGACGACGACGAGCCGCCCCGCCCCACCGGCGACGCCTGAGACGACGCCCGCGCGTCGTCGGGGCGCGGGTCGCCGGCGTCAGCCGCGGCAGAAGAGCACGTCGTCAAGCACGTCGCCCGGCTCGTCACGCTCGGGCGGGGTCGCATGCTCGCCCGGACCGTCGCCGGGCGCGGCCTCGTCCGCCGGCAGCCGGTCCTGCGGCGGGGCCGCCACGACGGGCGAGCCCGGCCCGCCCTTCCCGACCACGTGGCTGACCGCCTCGAGGTAGCCCCGGGCCCGCTCCGTGCGCGGGTACGCCGCGAGGAGGGCCCAGAACTGCCGCCCGTGGTCCGCGTGGAGCAGGTGGGCGAGCTCGTGCAGCAGCACGTAGTCCACCACGTACGCGGGCATCGTCCGGAGCCGGTCGGAGATCCGGATGCTCCCCTCGCGCACGGTGCACGACCCCCACCTCGTGCGCTGGTTCGAGGTCCACCGCACGGAGGTCGGCACCGCCCGCCCGCCGAGGTACCGCTGGGACAGCCGTCCCGCCCGGGCCGCCAGCGCGGCGTCCGACGAGCCCCGCCGGGAACGGTCCTCCAGCCTCGCCAGCATGCCGCTGACGAGGCGACCCTCCTCGACCTCGCCGAGCCCGGCGGGGACGACGACGACCGTCCGGCCGCCCTCCTGGAACGCCGAGACCGACCGGCGCCGGCGGGTGCTGCGGCGCACCTCCACAGCGTCGGAGGCGGCGGCGGTCGGGCGGGGATCGCTGTGCATGGCGGGGAGCGTAGGCCTGCGACGGCGCCGGCCCGCGCCGCCGTCCCCAGGACGCGACGGCGCGCGTCCGTCCACAGGCGACGCCCCGCGGCGGGCGCGGACGGCGCCAGCGGTGCCAGGCTCCGCGGGTCGGTCAGGACCGAGGACGGGAGGCGACGCGGCGATGGCGCTGGTGCGCGGCGGGTTGGCGGTGCTGTGGCGGGAGCCGGGCGTGAGCCAGGTCGGGACGGACCCCCGGTGCCGGGTGGTGCTCGACGGCCTCAGCGAGGGTGAGCAACGGCTGCTGGACCGCCTCGCCGTCGTCGCCACGCCCGCCGACCTCGTGCGGGCCGGGCAGGTCCTGGAAGTGCCCGACCGCCGGGTCCGCGACCTCGTCGAGCGCCTCGACGCCGGCGGCGTGCTCGCCGGGCGCGCCGCATCCCGCGGCGCACCCTCGGCGCGCGAACCCGGGCCCGACGTCGCCTACTGGAGCAGGCTCCGCCCCGAC
>JBDIAU010000087.1:0-7116 GCA_039812565.1 Beutenbergiaceae bacterium | reverse complement strand
TTCGAGGAGATCGACATCGTCGAGGAGGAGGCGCGCGCCTGACGCACGCCTGGCACCCCGCCGTCCCGCGACGGCGGTCTGACCGGGGCCGTGCCCCCACCCGTCGGGTGGGGGCACGGCCCTTCTCGTGCTCCCGCGCTTCCGCAGGACGCGGACTCATGACGCTTCCCGTAGGGCTAGGTTCCCTAGCACGGCTTCCGCAACCAGCTCGCGTTCGCGGTGGGCACACCGCCGGGCCAGCCGTCGCGACTGTGTCCACGGGCCGGTGCGGGGGGTTGCGTCGGTGTCGGTCGGTGCTGGTATAGTCGAACACGTGTTCGAGGCTAGCAGAGCGTGTGAGGGCGGTGCGACCGGCGGTGGCGTGGGTGACGCGCCGGCCGGCGCCGCGCCGGTGGCCACGCCCGCGGACCTGGCGCGGGCGGTGGTGTCTGCGGTGCGGGGCCTGTTCTCGGGTGCGGACGCCGCGTTCGCGGCGCAGTGGGACGACGAGCAGCGGGTGGTGGTGCTGGCCGAGCTGGACCGGGTATCCGAGCTGGTCGGGGTGTATCGGGGTCGGGTGCTGGCGGCGCATCGGGCGGAGGGTCGGTGGGCGCGGCAGGGGGATCGGTCGTTCGAGGCGTGGCGGGGACGGGTCACCGGGCAGGGGTCCGGTGCGGCGCGCTCGGAGGTGGAGCTCGCGGACGGGCTGACCGCCCTGCCCGAGGCCGCGAAGGCGGTCGAGACCGGTGAGGCCTCGTTGGGGCATGTGCGGGTCCTGACCCGGCTGCGCGCCGTCGCCTCCGCCCCGGTCAAGCGGGCCCTGGAGGACGGGGGTGCGGCGGCGCTGCTCGCGGACGCGGCGGCGGCCGGGTGGGATGCGCCGACGTTCACCAGACGCGCGCAAGCGTGGGCGGCGAGCGTGGACACCGACGCCGTCGAGCGGTCCTTCGCCGCCGTGCGGAAGCGTCGCTACGCGAGGGTCGTGGACCGGGACGGCGGGTGCGCGGTCGAGGCGTTCCTCGACCCGATCGCCGGCGCCGCGTTCCGCACCGCCCTGGAGGCCCTGTCCCCGGCCCCCTCACCCGGGGACGAACGCAGCGCGGAGCAGCGCCGCGCCGACGCCCTGGCCCGCCTCGGTGAACGGGTCCTGCAGATCGGCGACGACCGCCTCGGCGCCCAGATCCGACCCCACCTCACCCTCCTGGTCCCCGCCGACGCCTGGACCGGCATCCAGCGCAGGAAGCAGGCCCGAGCGAACGCCGGGACCGTCGACGACGACGGCGCCGGCAAGGAAACGACGGGCGTCGAAGGCGACGAAGGCGTGGCTGGCGAAACCGGCCCGAGCAGCGGCAGCGACGGTGCGGTGAGCGTCGTCAACGGGAGCGTCAGGCGCGAGGTCGCACCGGTGGTGTTGGCCGAGCTGGACGACGGGACCGTCGTGGCCCCCTCCGAGCTCGAACGGCTGATGTGCGACTGCGAGATCACCCGCCTCGTGCTGGACGCCGACGGGGTCCCACTGGACGTCGGGCAGACGCAGCGGACGTACACCAAGGAGCTGCGCCGAGCGATCCTCGCCCGGGACGGGCACTGCCAATGGCCCGGCTGCACCACCCGAGCCTCCTGGTGCGAGGTCCACCACATCCGCTGGTACACCCACGGCGGACCCACCAGCCTCACCAACGGGCTCACCCTCTGCTCCTTCCACCACCACCAGATCCACCGCGGCGCCGCCACCCTGGAGACGCTCGCGACCGGGATCCGGTTCACCCGACGCGACGGCCTCGTCCTCGGCCAGACCACCCGATCCGGCGGAGCCCGACGACTGACGCGGCGGAGCACCCGACCGAGCAGAGAACCGAGCGCCTACCCCGCCGAGCGACTCGTCGCGCGAGCGGTCCGGGACTCGAGGGACGCCGGGGACTCCACTACGTACGGGTGCGCACTGTCGGGGCTCACGGTGCTGCGGCTGCCGCGCCCGAGGGGCGCCGACCCGCTGGCCGGTCCAGGCGGGCGAGCCGAGGCCCGGCGTCGGATCCCGCCACGAGACGCGGGCCCGCAAGGCGGCCCGGAACCCAGGCGGGTGCGAGACGCCGCCGTGGTTTCCGCAGCCGGGCCAGCCGCGTCAGACCCCGGACGCGGTCGCGGCCAGGACGGCGATGACCGCGGCCAGCGTCGAGAGGAGGGAGACGTCGAACGTCTTCGACCGTACGGCCACCCCGGCAGGGCCGTCGCCCGGGTCGAGAGCCCGGACCACAGCAGCGAGGAGGAGGACGCCCGCGAGCATGAAGCATCCGGCCTGAGCGCCCAGTGTGAACGCGACGATGACACTCACCAGGACGCCGACGAGCGCGGCGGGAGGAGCCCACGACTCTCGGAGTCGAGCGCGCGCAGAGAGTCGAGCGCGCGCAGATTCCGTGGGAGACGCAGCAGGTGGGCGGTCTCGATCGCCTACCGCGGCACCGAGCCCGGGCATCGAGCCGGCGAGCGTCGGCAGGGGACCCGCGAGCCCGGGGGTCGAGCCCGCGAGCCCTGTCCCGCCGCGCGGTGAGGCGGTCGGCAGCGGCTCCGACGGGGCGTCGGCAGTGACGGAGCCCGGCGGGATCGTGGGACCGGACGGGGTGGCGGAACCCGAGAGAGGCGCAAGCTCCGACGGGGTCGTGGACTGCGACGGTTTCGCCGACTGCGACGGGGTCGCCGACTGCGACGGGGTCGCCGACTGCGACGGGGTCGTGGACTGCGACGGGGTCGTGGGTGCCTCTGGGGACGAGGGTGATCGCGTCTGGGCGCTCACGTGCTCGGACGGTGACTCGCCCCGCGCCGCATCTGGTCCAGACATCGTGCTGGCGAGACTACCGTTGACCCGTGCCCGAGCAGCACCCGGCCTCCGATCAGCGCGCCCTTCGTCACATCGTCGTCGTGGGGGCGGGCCTCGCCGGCCTGCAGACCACGTCGAGCCTTCGCGAGGCGGGGTTCCGCGGCAAGGTCACGGTGCTGGGATCAGAGGGGCTGGCCCCGTACGACCGGCCCCCGCTGTCGAAGGACCTGTTCACCAGACGGGAGCCCGCCTGGCTGGCGGCCGACTTCGGGGCGGACATCCATGAGGTGGCGGACGACGTGCGCCTCGCGGCCCCGGCGCACCGCCTGGCGCCGGGCAGCGGCGGGCGCGGTGTGGTCGTCGGGCTCGACGGTGGCCTCGAGCTCGAGGCCGACGCCGTCGTCCTCGCCTGCGGTGCGCACGCCTGGTCGCCGCCGTTCGTCGACGGCGCGCTCACCCTGCACACCGCCGCGGACGCCGCGGTCCTGCGCGAGAGACTCACGCCCGGGACGCGGCTCGTGTGCATCGGCGCGGGCTGGATCGGCTCCGAGATCTCCGGCGTCGCCGCCCAGAAGGGCGTCCACGTCACCGTCCTCGAGGCCGCCGAGGCCCCCCTCGCGCGCCAGCTCGGCTCGGCGATCGGCGCCCTCACCATCCCGTGGTACGCGAGCAGCGGGGTTGACCTGCACCTGGGCGCCCGCGTCACGCTCGTCCGGCCCGACGGCGTCGGGCTCGCCGACGGCCGCTGGTTCCCTGCGGACGTCGTCCTCGCCGCCGTCGGCGCGCGACCCTCCACCGACTGGCTCGCAGGCGTCCTCCCGCTCAGCCCGCGGGGCGCCGTCGCCGTCGACCGCGCCGGCCGCGTCGCCGACGGCCACTCCGGCTTCGCCCCCGGCACCGTCCGCGCCGTGGGCGACTGCGCCGACCGGTTCACGGTGCGCGACGGCCTGGTCCGCGGCGGCCACTGGGCCAGCGCCCTGCACGACCCGACCATCCTCGCCACGGACATGCTCGGCGGCCCGCTCCCCCAGGCCGACCCCGCCCGCTACACCTTCTCCACCCAGCACGGCCACTCGATCGCCCTCTTCGGGCAGCCCGCCGCCGGGCAGCGCGCCGTCGTGCGCGGCGACCCGCACACCGGGGAGTGGGGCGCCCTCTACGTCGAGCACCGCGACGGCCTGCGCCCCACCGAGGCCGTCCTCACGGCCGGCCTCGCGGTCGACGCACCCCGCGCCGTCACCGCCCTGCGCCGCATGCTCGGCGGCAGGACGCTGCCCGTCATCGACGTCGAGGTCGCCGCCGACCCGAGCCGCTCCCTGCGGGACGCCTGGCGGAGCTGACGCCCCGCACGGGAGCCAACCTGCCCGACGCCCCGCCCGGGGAGCCGATGTGCTCAGTGCGCGAAGTGCCGCGTGCCCGTCAGGTACAGGCTGACGCCAGCCTCGCGCGCCGCAGCCACGACCTCGTCGTCCCGGACCGAGCCACCCGGCTGCACGACCGCAGTCACGCCCGCGTCGAGGAGGACCTGGAGACCGTCCGCGAACGGGAAGAACGCGTCCGACGCCGCGACGGCGCCCGCCGCCCGGCCGTCCGGACCCGTCCCGGCCCGCTCCACCGCGAGGCGGCACGAGTCGACCCGGTTGACCTGCCCCATCCCTACGCCGACGGACGCGCCGCCGCGCGCCAGGAGGATCGCGTTGGACTTCACCGCGCGCACCGCCCGCCACGCGAAGGCGAGGTCCGCGAGGGTCTCCACGTCCGCGGCCGGGCCGGCCGCGAGGGTCCACGACGACGGGTCGTCGCCGGCCGCGTCGAGCCGGTCGGTCTGCTGCATGAGCAGGCCGCCGCTGATCGGACGGGTCTCGACGCCGCCGCGGGGCGCCTCCGGGACGCGCAGCAGACGGATGTTCTTCTTGGCCGTGAGGATCTCGAGCGCCTCCGGCTCGAAGTCGGGCGCGAGGACGACCTCGGTGAACACGGGAGCGACCTGGGCGGCCATCGCGGCCGTCACGGTGCGGTTCGCGGCGATGACGCCGCCGAACGCCGAGAGCGGGTCGCACGCGTGCGCCTTCGCGTGAGCCTCCGCGACGTCGCCGGCGACGGCGATGCCGCACGGGTTCGCGTGCTTGATGATCGCTACCGCGGGCCGGTCGTGGTCGTGCGCCGCACGCCAGGCGGCGTCGGCGTCCACGTAGTTGTTGTAGCTCATCTCCTTGCCGTGGAGCTGCTCGGCCTGGGCGAGGCCCGGCGCGCCGAACCCGTGTGTGTAGAGCGCCGCCTTCTGGTGCGGGTTCTCGCCGTAGCGCAGCACGACGGCGCGGTCCCACGTCGCACCGACCCAGGCCGGGAAGCCGGTGCTCACGCCGGCGACCTCGTCGGTCGGGGCCAGGACGCTGCCCATCCAGCTGGCCACATGGACGTCGTACGTCGCGGTGTGGACGAACGCGGCGGCAGCGAGCGCCTGACGCTCACGCAGCGTGAAGCCGCCCGCGGCGACGGCCGCGACGACGTCGTCGTACCGGGCCGGGTCGACGACGACGGCGACGCTCGGGTGGTTCTTCGCGGCGGCCCGGACCATCGACGGCCCACCGATGTCGATCTGCTCGACGCACTCGTCCGGCGTCGCACCGGACAGGACGGTCGCCGTGAACGGGTAGAGGTTGACGACCACGAGGTCGAACGGCTCGACGCCCAGCTCGTCCAGCTGCGCGACGTGCTCCGGCAGCCGGCGGTCCGCGAGGATCCCGGCGTGGACCCGCGGGTGCAGCGTCTTCACGCGCCCGTCGAGGCACTCCGGGAAGCCGGTGAGCTGCTCGACCGGCACCACCGGGACCCCCGCGTCGGCGATCCGGCTCGCCGTTGACCCCGTCGAGACGATCTCGACCCCGGCGTCGTGCAGCGCCCGGGCCAGCGGGACGACGCCGGACTTGTCGTAGACGGAGACCAGCGCACGCCGGATCGGCACGCGGTCGAGAGCGGTGGTGGGGGTCGGTGACGCCATGGACGCGCACTCCTCGTCGCGAGCGGCGGTGCGCTCGTGCGCACCTGCGGACCCGGGCACCCAGGCGGACGGTGCACGGCGAGGGACCTCAGCCGCTCCCCGGTGGTGAGCTCCACCTCGCGCCAGTCGCGACCGGAGACCATGGTAGCGGCGGACCCGCGCGGCTCAGCCGATGTGCACCCGGCGCCCGTCGACGCGCCAGCCGTGCCGCGCCATCCGCCCGAGCGTCTCGACGAGCAGGTCGCGCTCGACCGTCTTGATCCGCCCGTGGAGGCTCGCCTCGTCGTCGTTCTCGCGGACCTCCACCGTGGCCTGGGCGAGCACCGGCCCGGTGTCGACCCCGGCGTCCACGAGGTGCACGGTGCAGCCGGTGACGTGGACGCCGTACGCGAGGGCGTCCCGGACCGCGTGGGCGCCGGGGAACGCCGGGAGCAGCGCCGGGTGCGTGTTGACGGTGCGTCCCTCGAAGCGGTCCAGGAAGGCGGCGCCGAGGATGCGCATGAAGCCTGCGCAGACCACGAGGTCGGGCTCCCAGGCGGCGACGGCCTCCGCGAGGGCCACGTCCCACGACGCCCGGTCCGCGTGGTCACCGGGCGGCACCGCGAAGGTCGGCACGCCCGACGCCGCCGCGTTGGCGAGTCCGGCGGCCTGCGGCCGGTCCGACCCGACGGCGACGACCGTCAGCCCGAAGACCGGGTCGCGCTGCGCGGCGAGCAGGGCGGCGCACGTCGACCCGACGCCCGAGAGGAGGACGACGGCACGCTTCGGGGAGGACACAGCGGGAGCGTAGCGGGACCGGTTCGGCAGCACCGGCCCGAGCGGGGGAGAATAGGTGGGCAGGTCGGACCGTGGCAGGAGGTGGGTGAGGTGGGCAACCCGTACGCTCCGCCGCCTCGAGACCGGCCGCCGACCGACACACCGCCGCCGACCTCCGCCCCGCCGCCGACCGCCCCGTCGCGGGACCGGCCGCCCGTCGGGCGTCGTGGCCTCCCGCCGGAGCCGCCGCCCGAGCCGACGCCGGATGAGGTCCGGGCTGCGGTCCGGCCCGTGCGCGTCGTCGGGCTGCTCTCGATGGTCGCGTTCGCCGCGAGCGCGTTCCTGCCGCTGCCCTGGCAGCTGGCCGGCCTGGTCCTCGCCGTCGTCGCGATGGTCCTGGGTGTCCGGGCGCTGCGGCTCATCTGGTCGACGGGGCTGCGGCGGGCGCTGGCCGCGCCCCTCGTCATCGCGATGGCGTTCTCCGGCCTGGTGCTCGTCTCCTCGTCCTCGGTGCTGGCCACCTGGCCGATCCAGATGCGTCACCAGGAGTGCCTCGAGCGGGCGC
>JBDIAU010000086.1:0-7130 GCA_039812565.1 Beutenbergiaceae bacterium | reverse complement strand
GAGGTCGCCGGGCTCGCGCCCGCGCAGGTCCGGCGCCTGCCGGCGCAGCGGGCCGCGGAGCTCTTGCGGGCGTACGGCATCGAGGTCTGGCCGACCCGGACCGTGGCCGGTGCCGACGCCGCCGTCGCGGCGGCCGACGAGCTCGGCCGGCCGGTCGCCGTCAAGGCCTCCGACGAGCGCCTGCGGCACCGCCTCGACCTGGGCGGGGTGCGGCTCGACCTCGCGGACGCGGACGACGTCCGCGACGCGGTCGCAGGGCTCGCGGCGCTCGGCGCGGCGACCGTCGAGGTGCAGAGCATGGCGCCGCGCGGCGTCGCATGCGTCGTGCGTGCGAGCGAGGACGAGCTGTACGGGCCGGTGGTCGCCTTCGGGTTGGCGGGCGACGCCGTCGACCTCCTCGGCGACGTCGCCTACCGCATCCCGCCGCTGACGGCCGCCGACGCCGCCGAGATGGTGCGCTCGGTGCGTGCCGCGCCACGCCTGCTGGGAGGCGGCGGCGACCTGCCCGCCGACGTCGCCGCGCTCGCGGACCTCGTCGCGCGGGTGGCGGCCCTCGTCGACGACCACCCGGAGGTCGCCCACCTGCTCCTGCACCCCGTCGTCGTAGCCCCGGCCGGGCTGACGGTGCTGGACGCGCGGGTCGACGTCGGGCCGCCCCGGCGGCCCGGCGGGCCGCGGCGCGTCCTGCCGGGGTGACGTCGTGACCGCAACGGGCGCGGGTCGAGGTGGGAGGATGACGCCGTGAGCGCGCTGAACTCTCGACTCCGGGCGGACCTCGACCACGCCGGGTACTACCCGGACCTGGTGGCGGACGTGCTGGACGTCGCGCTCGGCGGCGAGAGCGTGCTGTCCTACCTCGTGCACCCGGAGACGACGTTCGACGACGCCGAGGTGCGCCGCCACGTCACGGCCCTCGTGCTGACCCCGACCCGCCTCATCGTCGCGCACGCGGACGACCACCCCTCCGAGGACCCCGACGGGCCGCCGCACGCCTCCGCCACCACCGAGGCCGTCCCGCTGCGAGAGATCCGCTCGGTGGTCCTCACCCACGGCGTGAGCGACCCCGCCCGCCACCGCTCCGGGCGCACCCCCGCCGAGCTCACCCTCGCCCTCGGCTGGGGCGCCGTGCAGCGGATCGACCTCGAGCCCGCCACCTGCGGGGACCCCCGCTGCGAGGCGGACCACGGCCTCACCGGCACGATCGCGCACGACGACGTCGTCGTCCGCGTGAGCGCCGCGGCCGAGGGGCGACCCGCGGTCGAGGCCGCCATCGCGTTCAGCCGGGCGATCTCGGCGGCCACCGCCGGCCGAGCGTGAGCGTCCGGGTCGCGACCGCCCCCGCCGCGCCGCCCGACCTGCTGCTGCCGACCTACGGCCCGTCCAGCCTCGGGTCCGTCCTGCCGGGCGTCGCCACAGCCCTGGGGGTGGACCCCGGGCCCGGCGTCGTCCCCGGGGACGCGGTCGCGGCGGCCCTGGGGGACGTGGACCGGGTCTGCGTCGTGCTCGTCGACGGCCTGGGCCGCCGGATGCTCGCCGAGCGCGGCGGGCACGCGCCCTTCCTGCGCTCGCACCTGCCGACCGCTGCCGTCCTCGAGGCCGGATTCCCCTCGACGACGGCGACGTCCCTCACGCTGCTCGGCACCGGCCGCCCGCCGGGAGAGACCGGGATGCTCGGATACACCGTGCGTGACCCGGCGAGCAAGGAGATCACCAACCTGATCACCTGGGGCGGCTCGGCCCGCCCCGAGCTGTGGCAGCGCTGCCCGACGCTCCTCGAGCGGCTGGAGGCGGCCCGGGTCGGCGTCGTGAGCCTGGGGCGGGAGCGGTTCCGCGACTCCGGGCTGACCGTCGCCGCGCTGCGCGGCGGGCGCTTCGTCGGCGCCGAGACCCTGGCGGACCGGGTCGACGTCGCCCTCGGGCTCCTGCGCCGCGGTCCCGCCCGGCTCGTGTACCTCTACTGGGGCGACGTCGACGCCGTCGGCCATCAGCGCGGCTGGGGCTCGTGGGAGTGGGGCGACCAGGTCGAGGCGGTCGACACCGAGCTCGCCCGCCTCGCCCGCGGCCTGCCCCGGCGCACCGCGATGCTCGTCACGGCCGACCACGGGATGGTCGACGTCGGCGCCCGGGACCGCGTCGACGTCGCCGCCACGCCCGGCCTGCGCGAGGGCGTCGAGGTGGTCGCCGGGGAGCCCCGAGCCGTCCACGTGCACTGCGTCGCAGGGGCCGCGGAGGCCGTCGCGAGGCGGTGGCGGGAGGTGCTCGGCGACGCGGCGTGGGTGCTGACGCGCGCGGAGGCCGTGGCCGTCGGGCTGTTCGGCTTGCTCGACCCGCGCCACCGGGACGTCGTCGGGGACGTCGTGGTCGCCGCGCGGGGCACGACGGCCGTGGTCGACTCGCGCACGCAGTCGCCCCAGTCCCTCGCGCTCGTGGGCATGCACGGCTCGCTGACGCCGGGGGAGATGCTCGTCCCGTTCGTGGCCGTCCGCGGCTGAGCGGGGCGCTTACTCCGGCTTGGCGCCGAAGACGATCTCGTCCCAGCTCGGCACGCTCGTGCGGCGCGACCGGGACCGTGGCTTGCGCGCCGGCTCGGTCGCCGCGGGGACGTCGACCAGCACGTCGTCGTCGCCGGCGGGCGACGTCGGCTCGGGCGCCGGCGACGAGGTCGAGCGCAGCGGCAGGACGGCGGCGTCGGTGGCCTCCTGCGGCGCCGACGCAGGCGGGTGCGCGGCCGGCGGCTCGTCCCAGTCGCCCTCGACGTCCTCGTCCTCCAGCCGCGGGAGCTCCTGGCGGACGCCGCGCGTGGCGCTCAGCTCCTCGAGGAGGTCGGCCGTCGCCGACGCCGGGTCAGCAGCCGCGGCCGGCTCCGGCGCCGCGTCCTCGACCGCCTCGGGCTCCGGCTCGACCTCGACCGCGGCGGCCGCCAGGGCGGGCTCGTCCAGCTCGACGTCGTAGACCCGGGCACGGACGGGCGAGAGGTGCCGGCGCGCCGGTGCCGGCCCCAGCTCCGTCTCGGAGAGCCAACGGCCCTCGTCGTCGACGGCGCTGACCGTACGGGCGGCCAGGTCGACGGCCCAGCGCGCCTCCCGGTCGCGACCGCCGGCCGCGAAGCGCAGGACCAGCTCCCAGCCCTCGCCGGGTCGCTTGACGGCGGTCCACTCCAGCTCCTCCGGCGAGACGCCGCGGGCGGCGAGCCGGTCGACCACGAGGTCGCCGAGCCGCGGGGCGCCGCTCTCGCGGCCGATCGGGACCGACTGCGCCTGCTCCGCCACGTACTCCCGCTCGGCGAGGACGGGGCCCTCGTAGCGGCGGACCTTCTCGACGGTCAGGCCAGAGGCGTGGGCGACGTCCTCGGCCGACGCCCCGGCCCGGATGCTCGCCTGGATGTCGCGGGGACGGACGTGCTCTGCCGTGCGGAGCTGCTCCAGCCGGGGACGGTCGCGGCGGACCGCGGCGCGGAGCGCGTCGTCGACGCGGAGCCGGTACCGGACGCCGTCGGGGCCGACCAGGACCAGGTGCTCGCCGTCGGCGTGCAGTCCTTCGAGCTCGAGCTCCGCCATACCCGCCTCCCTCACGCGCGTCGGCTGCCAGCGTGCCATCCTCGGAGGGCGAGCGTCGGCATCCGGGACGGTGTGGCGCCATCCGCGCCCTCCGGCTCGCCGGCCGTCCGGCGAGCCGTCCCCATCCCGAAGGAGCCTGCCATGACCCGACCCGCCGACGTCGCGGACGTCCACGCCCTGCGCGACCTCGCCGAGCGGGTGGCGCGGGAGGCGGGACACCTCGTCCTCGAGGGCCGCGCCGCGGGCGTGGACGTCGAGACCACCAAGACCAGCCCCGTCGACGTCGTCACCGCGGTCGACACGGCCTCGGAGCGGCTCGTGCGCGAGGCGCTGCACGCCGCCCGCCCGCAGGACGGCATCCTCGGGGAGGAGCTGGGCCACCACGAGGGCCCGAGCGGGCTGACGTGGGTGGTGGACCCGATCGACGGCACCGTCAACTTCCTCTACGGCATCCCGGCGTACGCGGTGAGCATCGCGGTGGTGTCCGGGGACCCGACGGTGCCCGGCGGCTGGACGCCGCTCGCCGCGTGCGTCCACGCACCGGCGCAGGGTCGGACGTACACGGCGGCTCGAGGAGCCGGCGCCTGGCGCGAGGACTCCCGGGGGCGGGTGCGGCTGGCCGTGAACGAGGCGCCGCCGCTGTCCCGCGCGCTCGTCGGCACCGGGTTCGGCTACCGCGCCGAGCGCCGCGTCGGCCAGGGCCGGGTGGTGGCGGCGCTCCTGCCCCAGGTCCGGGACATCCGCCGGGTCGGCTGCGCGTCCCTCGACCTGTGCGCCGTCGCCGCGGGCGAGCTCGACGGCTACTACGAGCGTGGCCTGCAGCCCTGGGACCTCGCCGGCGGTGCGCTCGTCGCGCTGGAGGCGGGCGCCGTCGTCACCGGGCTGCGGGGAGCGCCGGCCGGGGAGGACCTGGTGCTGGCCGGGCCCGCGGAGGTGGTCGCCGCCCTCGAGGGGGTCCTCGCTCCGCTCGGGCCGGACCGGGACGACGAGCCGGGCGTGGTCGCGACGGCGTGGTGAGTGCGCGGGTGCGGCCGATGGTGCACAATCCCTTCGCCCGCGGGAACACACGGCTCGCTCGGGCGTTGAGACATGGTGCTGGGAGACACCCGGCGCACCCCCGACACCAGACCGGAGCGTGACGCCACCGATGGCGACCGACTACGACGCACCGCGGAAGACCGACGAGGAGCTCTCGGAGGACTCCCTCGAAGAGCTGAAGGCACGCCGGGCCGAGAAGAACTCCGCGGCCGTCGACGAGGACGAGACGGAGGCGGCCGAAGGCTTCGAGCTGCCCGGCGCCGACCTCAGCGGCGAAGAGCTCTCCGTCCGCGTCCTGCCACGCCAGGCCGACGAGTTCACCTGCTCGCGGTGCTTCCTCGTCCACCACCGCAGCCAGCTCGCCTACCAGGAGAACGGTCAGCTGGTCTGCTCGGAGTGCGCGGCCTGAGAGCCGCGCCCCGAGCGCGCCTCGTGCAGCGCCGCGACCAGCGCGGCGGGCTGCCGGGTCGCGACGAACCAGTACGGGGTCGGGTCCCGGGGGTCGGTCAACGGCACCCGGACCGCCGTCCGGACCCACGGCCGCGTGAGGACGAACGCCCGGGCGTCGAGCCCGGGGCCGAGCGCCTCGCGCGCCGCGTCGCGGTCCAGCGACGTCGCGTCGCCGAGCAGGGCGACGTCGATCACGGCGCGGCCGGCGCGGAACGCGGCGGGCGTCACCTCGACCACCGCCGCGGCCCGGTCCAGGCCCAGCGCGACCAGGGCCCCGACCACCACAGCGAGCGCGGCGGCGCCGACGGGGGAGAAGGGCAGCAGGACCCCGCCGCACATCGCGCCCGCCAGAGCCGCCAGGGACCAGGCGGCCGGGGACGGGTGCAGCCGTTCGCGGTAGGGGAGCACGAGCACAGCCTGCCACTAGAGTCGGAGGTGTGATGGAGGCCCCCGGCGACGCCGTCGACGTCCTGCTCCTGAGGCTCGACCCGGAGCTGCCCGACCCGTCCTACGCCCACCCGGGCGACGCCGGCGCCGACCTGCGCACCCGGGTCGACGTCACCATACCCCCAGGTCAGCGCGCCACCGTGCCCACGGGCGTGGCGATCGCGCTGCCCGCCGGCTACGCCGCGTTCGTCCACCCCCGCTCCGGGCTCGCGGCCCGGCACGGGCTCACCATCGTGAACGCGCCGGGGACCGTCGACGCCGGGTTCCGCGGCGAGATCACCGTCACCCTCCTCAACACCGACGCCGCCGAGCCGGTCGTGCTCGCTCGCGGCGACCGGGTCGCGCAGCTCGTCGTCCAGCCCGTGAGCCGGTCGCGCTTCGTGCCCGTCGAGAGACTCCCCGGGAGCCACCGGGGCGAGGGTGGCCTCGGCTCCACGGGCGGCTGGACGCCCGCGACGGCGAGCCCTACCCCCGCGGGAGGTCCGGCATGAGCCCGTTCGGCCGCAGGCGGCGCCCCGACCCCGAACCCGACGACACCGCAGGCGCGCCTGCCGGGACCGACCCCGTCGACGCCGACCCCGTCGACGCCGAGCCGGAGGCCCTGCCCGGCCGCGGGCCGTGGGACGTCGACGACGTCCCGGAGCTCGGCCCCCGGCTCGACCTCGGCGCGCTGCGCGTGCCCGGTCGCCAGGGCATGCAGCTGCGGATGGAGATGGAGCGCGACGGTTCGCGGGTCATCGCCGCCAACGTCGCCCTCAGCGGCTCCGCACTGCAGCTGCAGGCCTTCGCCGCCCCGCGGACGTCCGGCATCTGGGACGAGCTGCGCGCGGAGATCGCCGCGTCGATCACCGCGCAGGGCGGGACGGCGGACGACGTCCCGGGCCCGTTCGGGCGCGAGCTCGTCGCCCGCCTGCCGATCCGCACCGCCGACGGTCAGCCCGGCCACCGCCCCGCCCGCTTCATCGGCATCGACGGCCCGCGGTGGTTCCTGCGCGCCGTCGTCACCGGCCGCGCCGCCGTGGACCCCGAGGCGGCGGGCGAGATCGAGGGCGTCGTCGCGGACGTCGTCGTCGTCCGCGGGACCGAGGCCCGGGCCCCCCGGGAGCTGCTGCCGCTCCACCTGCCCGGCCGCCCTGCGGCCGGCGCAGAGCCGGCAGCGGAGCCGGGCCCGCCCGCCGCGCCGAGCCGCGGTCCCGAGATCACCGAGGTCGGGGGATGACGCAGCGACCGACCGCCGCAGCGCCCGCGCCGCGTCGCGGCTTCCTCGGCAGGCTCCTCGCCTCCCGGGCCGAGATCGAGGCCGAGGACGAGCAGGCCGTCTCGTACAGCCGCGGCGCCACGCCGGCCGCCGAGACCCGGCCCCGGCAGCGTGCCGAGGTGGCCGGCGTGCTGCGGGCCGTCACGTACCGGCCGCAGGGCAGCGTCCCCGCGCTGGTGGCGGAGCTCTACGACGGCTCGGGCAGCGTCGACCTCATCTGGCTCGGCCGCCGGGACGTCCTCGGCATCGCGCCCGGCCGGCGCATCGTCGCCGGCGGGATGGTCTGCCCCGGCCCACGACGCAACACGATCTACAACCCGCGCTACGAGCTGGCCCCGATCGGAGGCGAGTGAGCGGCGGCGCGGAGGCCGGCGGCGAGG
>JBDIAU010000085.1:0-7372 GCA_039812565.1 Beutenbergiaceae bacterium | reverse complement strand
CCCATGACGTCGCCCTGGTGGCCGTCGGGGACGCGAACCGTGATCAGCGAGATCGGCTCGAGGACCACGGGCCCGGCCTTCGCCATCGCCTCCTTGAGGCCGATGGCGGCGGCGGTCCGGAAGGCCATGTCGGAGGAGTCGACGGCGTGGTACTTGCCGTCGTAGCACTCGACCCGAACGTCGACCACCGGGAACCCGAAGACGCCGCCCCCCGCCATCGCCTCCTCGACGCCCTTCTCGACCGCCGGGAGGTAGTTGCGCGGGATGGCGCCGCCCACGATGGAGTCGACGAACTCGCTGCCGGCGCCGCGCTCACGCGGGGAGACGCGCAGCTGGACGACGGCGAACTGGCCGTGACCGCCCGACTGCTTCTTGAGCTTGCCCTCGGCCTCGGCCGCCCCGACGATCGTCTCCCGGTAGGCGATCTTGACGTCCTCCGTCGTGACGTTGACGCCGAACTTGCGCGAGAGCCGCTCGAGGGCGACGGCGAGGTGCGTGTCGCCGGTGCCCCGCAGGATCGTCTGGCTCGCCTCCTCGTTGCGCTCGACGACCAGCGAGGGGTCCTCGGCGCACAGCCGCTGAAGCGCACCCGACAGCTTGTCGTCGTCCGCCTGGGTCACCGGCTTCAGCGCGAGCGCGTAGGCGGTCTGGCGCGGCTGGGGGGCGTCGATGGTGACGGGGAACCCGCGCGGCGCCAGGAGGCTGCCGGTCGGCGTCGCGGACAGCTTCGCGACGGCCGCGATGTCCCCGGCGACGATCCGCTCGGCGGGGAGGTGCTCCTTGCCCCGCAGGTAGAACAGGCCGTGGAGCCGCTCCTCGGCGTCGGTGGTCGTGTTCACCAGGCGGTCGTCGCCGGCGATCGTGCCCGAGAGGACCTTGAACATCGACAGCTGGCCGACGAACTGGTCGACGACGGTGCGGAAGACGAACGCCAGGGGCTTGCCGGCGGCGTCGGCAGGCACCTCCGTCTCCTCGCCGGACACGCGCACCGTGGCGGGACGGTCGACCGGCGACGGGCCGAGCTCGCAGATGAAGTCGGCGAGGCGGTCGATGCCCACGCCGGTCGACGCCGAGCCGACCAGGACGGGGAACTCGAGGCAGTCGAGGACCTCGTGCCGCAGCGTGCGCTCGAGCTCCTCGGCCGTCGGGACGTCGCCGGAGAGGTAGCGCTCGAGCTGCTCGTCGTCGCCGGAGACGATCTCCTCGGCGAGCTCTTCGTGCATCCGGGCCTCCTCCTCGGCGATGTCCGCCGGGAGGGGCTCGGTGTGGTGGTGGCCGTCGGCGTCGTACTCGAAGCCCTGCTCCGTGAGGACGTCGGCCACGCCGTGGAGGGACTCCTCCTCGCCCAGCGGCAGCTCCAGCGGCGCGAAGCCGCCGCCGAACCGGTCCTTGAGCTGCTCGAGGACGGCATGGAAGTCCGCGCGCTGCTTGTCCTCCTTGGTGACGAAGACCAGCCGCGGGACGCCGGCCTCGGCGCACAGGCGCCAGACCTGCTCGGTGCCGACCTCGACGCCGTCGACGGCGCTGACGACCAGGACCGCGAGGTCCGCCACGGCCAGCGCCGAGTCGACGGCGCCCGCGAAGTCCGCGTACCCGGGGGTGTCGATGAGGTTGACCTTGTAGGTCTCGCCGTCGGTGGCCGTCCACTCGAAGGGCGCCACGGCCAGGGAGAGCGACATCGTGCGCTTGATCTCCTCGGGCTCCGTGTCGCAGACGGTCGAGCCGTCCTCGACGTGGCCCAGCCGGGGGATCGCGCCGGCGCGGTGGAGCAGGGCCTCCGCGAGGGTGGTCTTGCCGCTGCCGCCGTGGCCGACGAGGGCCACGTTCCGGATTCGTGGCGTCGCTGCCGTGTCCATCCGCTTCGATCCTCCGAGGTCTCGCCGGCCGCCCGAGTCGGCGGCGGCTGTCGGCCATGCTAGTGAGCCGGGTCACACCCGCCCGGGACCTACGGGGCCGCGGGCGCGGCCCTGGGCGACGCTCAGTGGGGCTGCGGCTCCGCACGCCCGACGTCCGCGACCTCCTCCTCGGGGCGAGGCGGGATCGTCTCGTCGAACTCGAGAAGCTCGATCTCGAGCTCGGGGTGCTCGGCGCCGCTGGGCTGGGCCGGCTCGGACATCGCGACCTCCGGGTGGTGTCGGGTGGGCTGGTCAGGTGAGGTGGGGCAGGACCTCGCGCTCGAAGAGCTCGATGCCGGAGGTGTCGTACGCCGCCTCCGGGAAGTAGAAGATGCCGTACGCGAGCCCTTCGCGCCGCACTTCGGTGAGCCGTTCGACCACCTGCTCGGGCGTGCCGGCGGCGAGGGAGGCGCGCAGCGACTCGACCTGCCGGTGCGCGGCCTCGGGGCCGGCGTGGGCCTGCAGGCGGTCGTGGAGCGCGGCGAGACGATCCGCGACCTCGGCCGCGGTCGGGGCGACGGCGACGTTGTAGTTGGCGGACCGCACGATCGTGCCGGGGTCGCGGCCGACGGCGGCGCAGTGCGCCGCCAGGACGCGGCTCTTGTGCCGGAACCCCTCGAGCGAGCCGTCGAAGTTCGTCGCGTCGGCGAGCTCGGCCGCGATCCGCAGCGTCACCCGCTCCCCGCCGCCGGCCACCCAGATCGGGATCCCGCCGGGCTGGAGGGGGAGGGGGCGCACGATCGCGCCGGACACCTGGTAGTGCTCGCCGTCGAGGGTCGCCTCGCCGGTGGTGAAGGCCTGCCGGAGGATCTCGACCCCCTCGCGGAGCCGCGCCAGCCGCTCGCCCGCGGTGGGGAAGCCGTAGCCGTAGGCGCGCCACTCGTGCTCGTACCAGCCCCCGCCGAGGGCCATCTCCATGCGGCCGCCGGAGATGACGTCGCACGTCGCCGCGATCTTGGCGAGGTAGGCCGGGTGGCGGTAGCTCACGCACGTGCACATCTGGCCGAGGCGGACCCGGCTGGTCGCCGCCGCGAGCGCCGCCGTCAGCGTCCAGGCCTCGTGCGTCGCCTCCGGCGACGGCACCGGTGTGGTGTGGAAGTGGTCGTAGACCCACACGGACTCCCACGGCCCCGCGTCGGCGCGCTGGGCGAGGCCGCGCATGACGGCCCAGTGCTCGGCCGGGGGGATGCCGACGAGGTCGAAGCGCCAGCCCTGCGGGATGAAGAGCCCGGCTCGGAACGAGGCCATGACCAGCACACTACGTGGGCGGACGGGGGGTCGGGGGCCGTGGCGGCGGCACGATCATGCGGCGCTGGTGCCGACGCCGCTGCCGCGACGCCGTGACCCCGACGGCGACGAGCCCGGCGACGAAGACGACCACGAAGATCGGCACGAGGATCGCGAGGATCGCCAGCGTCGTGCTCGTGATGTCCTCGACGACGCTCATGACGGGCGCGCCCGTGCCCGCCGTCGACAGGTTGACGACCGGGCGGGCGAGGGCCTTGACGAGGTGGACGACGAGCGCGAGGACGACGCCGAGGACGATCGGCAGCACGGTGCTCGCGCTCGACGTGGCGGCCGGCTCGCTCAGGGCCGGGGTCTGGGCGGTGACGCCGGCGGCGAAGACGAGGCCGCCGGAGGTCGGCCGTACGACGGTCTGCACCAGGTCGTTGAGGTGGTCGACGGCGGGCAGCTTGTCGGCGACGATCTCGATGACGAACAGCGCCCCGAGCACGCCCAGCACCCACGGCTCGGTGAGCCACGTCCACTCGGGTGGCAGCGTGACCAAGGTGCTGTAGCGGGCGAGCAGCCCGAGCGCGAGCATCGGGACGTAGGCGTTCAGGCCCGCCGAGAGGGCCAGACCCGTCCCTGTCAGGAGCTCGACCACGGGCACAGGATGTCACCCCGGTCCCGACCGCGCCGGTCCATCACCCGGCGCCGACGTGCGTACGCTGGGCGACGTGGAGGACGGGGGCCTGCGGCCGGAGCGCACCGACCGCATCCTCACCGTCCCCAACGTCATCAGCCTGGCGCGGCTGCTCCTGGTCCCGGTGTTCGGCTACCTCATCGTGACCGGGCGGGACGTGGGCGCCCTGGCCGTGCTCGCGCTCGCCGGCGTCAGCGACTGGGCCGACGGCGTCCTGGCGCGCCGGCTCAACCAGACCAGCGCCCTCGGCAGGATCCTCGACCCGGCGGCTGACCGGCTCTACATCGCGGCGGCGCTCGTCGGGCTCGCGTGGCGCGAGCTCGTCCCGTGGTGGCTCGTCGCCGTGCTCGTGCTGCGCGAGCTCGTCGTCGCCGCCGTGCTCCCCGCGCTCTACGCCCGGGGCTACGGCCCGCTGCCGGTGCACCTGGTCGGCAAGGGCGGCACGGCGATGCTCATGTACGCGTTCCCGATGCTGCTGCTGTCCGAGGTCCCGGGCCCGATCGGCTGGGTGGCCGGCGTCGGCGGCTGGGCCGCAGCGCTCTGGGGGGTGGGCCTGTACTGGTTCGCCGGGGTGCTCTACCTGCGGCAGGCTCGCGAGATCATCCGCACCGAGCCGCGGGTCGCGACGTGACGGACCCGCGGCCGGCCGTGCCCGCCCGGCGCCTGGACGCCTCGATGTCCCTGCTCATCGAGGCGTCGACGAACCCCCTGGACGCCGGGTACGCGGAGGCGGCCGCACGCCGCGCGCACCCGCACGCCCGGACGCGCCGCGGGCCCGCCGCCGTCGCGCTCGTGGCCGTGCTCGCCGTCGTCGTCGGCCTCGGCACGGTCTGGGCGGCGCGGGAGCTGCGGGCGCCGGAGCCCGAGGTGCTCCAGGCGCGCACGGCGCTGCAGTCCGAGATCGAGGACCGGCGGGACGCCGCGCAGGCGCTCGCCCAGCGGAACGCGGAGCTGGCCGCGGAGGTCGAGGCCCTGTCCGCCGAGGCGCTCGCCGGCGGGGGGACGGCCGTGCTCGAGGCGCTGGCCGCGCAGGGCGCGGCCGTCGGCACCGTGGCGGTCGGCGGGCCGGGCCTCGCGGTGACGTTGAGCGACTCGGCGCGGGCCGCCGCCGGCGACGAGCAGTTCGCCGACGAGCGGGTCCAGGACCTCGACCTGCAGATCGTCGCCAACGGCCTGTGGGAGGCCGGCGCCGAGGCGATCGCCATCAACGGGCAGCGCCTGACGGCGGTGAGCGCGATCCGCTCCGCCGGCCAGGCGATCCTCGTCGACCTGGTCCCGCTCGTCGGGCCGTACCGGGTCGAGGCCGTCGGGGACCCCGCCGCCCTGGAGACCGGGCTTGCGCGCACGGCCGCGGCGAGCCACCTCGCCCTCCTGACGAGCACCTACGGGATCGGGGTCGGGACCAGCCGGGCCGACGCGCTCGAGCTGCCCGCGAGCCCGGTGCCGACCCTGCGCTACGCCACGCCGATCGGCGAGGCTGTCGTGGCGCCGGGAGGGCTCGATGTGTCAGGGTCCGTGCAGAGTCCAGGGGAGAGCTCATGATCGCGGTGCTCGGCCTCGTCGCCGGGGTTGTCGTCGGCCTGCTGATCGAGCCGACGGTGCCGGCCTGGCTGCAGCCGTACCTGCCCATCGCCGTCGTCGCAGCGCTCGACGCGCTCTTCGGCGGCCTGCGGGCGCACCTCGACGGCGTGTTCGACGACAAGGTGTTCGTCGTCTCGTTCCTCTCGAACGTCCTCGTCGCGGCGCTCATCGTGTTCCTCGGCGACCAGCTCGGCGTGGGCTCGCAGCTGACGACGGCGGTCGTCGTGGTCCTCGGCATCCGGATCTTCTCGAACGCCGCCGCCATCCGGCGGCACGTCTTCAAGGCGTGAGCGGGCGATGACGGACCACGAGGCCCGCCACGCGGCCGAGCCGGAGCACGGCGCCGCGGCAGCCGGCGCTCCTGCAGCGCCCGCCCCGGGCGCCGGCAAGGCCCACCGGACCCGGTCGCAGGTGCTCATCGCCGTCCTGTGCGCGGTGCTCGGCTTCGCCCTCGTGGCGCAGATCCGGCTCACCCAGGGGGACAGCCTCGCGTCGCTGCGCCAGGACGACCTGGTCCGGCTCCTCGACGAGATCACCCAGCGCCAGGAGCAGCTCGCGGCGGAGCGCGACGAGCTCGTCGCGGCCCGCGACGAGCTGCTGACCAGCGAGGACACCCGCCGGGTGGCGGAGGAGGCGGCGCGGCAGCGGGCGGTGGCCCAGGGCGTCCTGGCCGGCACGCTGCCCGTGGAGGGCCCCGGGATCACGCTGCGCGTGACGGACCCGGGCGGCGGCGTCCAGGCGCTCACGCTCTTCCACGTGCTCGAGGAGCTCCGCAACGCCGGGGCCGAGGCCGTCGAGCTCTCGGGCCAGCGGCTCACCGCGTCGACGTGGTTCGCGGACGCCTCGGGACCGGGCGTCGTCGTCGACGACAGGCTGCTGACCCCGCCGTACGAGTGGGTGGCGATCGGGGACCCGCAGACGCTCGCCGTCGCGCTCGACATCCCCGGCGGGGCGCTGGCGTCGATCCGGAACGCCGGCGGCACGGGCGTCGTGACGCAGTCCGAGAGTCTGCAGGTCACCGCGGTCGCCCAACCGCCGCAGCTCGAGTTCGCGACGCCGGTCCCGTCCCCGACCGTCGCGCCCTGACCCGCGACGACGACGCCACGCGGATCGGGCCTGCCCGCGGCCCGCGGGGGTCCTAGGGTATGGGAATCGGTTACCTCGACGAGCTCCATCGGTGGGAGGATCGGGTCTGTGAACGCGAGCGTCGACCCGCAGGGCGCCCAGCAGCCGCGCCCGCCCGAGCGCGCCCTGGCGGACACCACAGCGCACTACGGACTCCTCGACGGAGTCCCGTTCCTGACCGAGCCCCGGACGGCGATGTCCGTGGAGGCCGCCGCGGCCGTCGAGGCGCTGCCGCCGACCTCCGCGCTCCTGGTCGTCCAGTACGGCCCGAACGCCGGCGCGCGCTTCCTCCTCGACGGCCCGCGGACCACCGCGGGACGCAGCCCGGACGCCGACATCTTCCTCGACGACGTGACGGTCTCCCGCAAGCACGCGGAGTTCCTCGGCCGCGACGGCGACTACTCGGTCCGTGACGTCGGCAGCCTGAACGGCACCTACCTCAACCGGGTGCGGATCGACGAGACCGTCCCCCTGCGCAACGGCGACGAGGTGCAGATCGGCAAGTACCGGCTGACCTACCACCCGAGCCCCAACCGCCCGGCGCCGGCCGCCGGTCCGGGGTCGTGACGTCGGCGCCCACGGCTCGCGGCGCTGCCGCCCCGCGGCGTGAGCCGGAGACCGCGAGCGCGGCCGTCGGGGCGGAGACCTGGCCCCCGGGCGTCTCCCGGGTGCCGTCGATGAGCATCGGGGCGGTGCTCGGCATCCTCAAGCAGGAGTTCCCGGCGGTCAGCGTCTCCAAGGTGCGCTTCCTCGAGGACCAGGGCCTGGTCACGCCGGAGCGCGCCCCGTCGGGCTACCGGCGGTTCAGCCAGGCCGACGTCGAGCGCCTGCGCTTCGCGCTGGC
>JBDIAU010000084.1:0-7471 GCA_039812565.1 Beutenbergiaceae bacterium | reverse complement strand
GGCGCGAGCTCGACCGTCGTCCGCTCGCCGTCGGTCCCGACCACGCTGACGCCGGGGACGGCACGCGCCCACCTGCCGTCGGCGCCGCCGACCTCGACCACCCAGCGCAGCGGCGCCGTGGACCGGAGCTCGTCGATCGTGCCGACGGCGACCATCCGGCCCGCCCGGATGATCCCGACGCGGTCGCACAGCCGCTCGACGAGGTCGAGCTGGTGGGAGGAGAAGAGCACCGGCGCACCCGCGTCGGCCTGCTCCCGGAGCACCGCGCTCATCACGTCGACGGCCACCGGGTCGAGCCCCGAGAAGGGCTCGTCGAGGATGAGGATCTCCGGCTCGTGCAGGAGCGCGGCCGCCAGCTGGACGCGCTGCTGGTTGCCGAGCGAGAGCTTCTGCACCTCGTCGTCGCGTCGTTCGGCGATGCCGAGGCGCTCCGTCCAGCGGTGCATCGCCGCCTGCGCCACCGGGCGGCTCATGCCGTGGAGCCGAGCGAGGTGCACGAGCTGGGTGCCGACCCGCATCCGCGGGTACAGCCCGCGCTCCTCGGGCATGTAGCCGACGTGGCGGCGCTGGCCCAGGCCGAGCCGGGCGCCGCCCCAGCGGACCTCGCCGCCGTCGGCCGACAGCACGCCCAGGGCGATCCGCATCGCGGTGGTCTTCCCGGCGCCGTTGGACCCGACGAAGCCGAAGATCTCTCCGCTGCGCACGCCGAACGTCGCACGGTCGAGGGCACGCAGGTCGCCGTAGCTCTTGGAGAGGTCGTCCAGCTCGAGGAGGGGCACCCGTCGATCCTCGCACCCGGGTCCGACAGCGGCCCGCCGGGCGCGCTCAGCGGCCGGTCGCCCGGCGCTGCTCGCCGAGCAGGGTGAGCCGCGGCCGGCTCTCGAGGCCGTGCAGGCCGTTCCACGCGAGGTTGACGAGGTGCGCGGCGACGGTCGCCTTGTCGGGGGAGCGCGACTCGAGCCACCACTGGCCGGTGAGGGCGATCATCCCGACGAGCATCTGCGCGTACATCGGCGCCGTGGTCGGGTCGAGCCGCCGCACCCGGAACTGCTCCGCGAGGATCCCCTCGACCTGGGTGGCGACGTCGCCGATGAGGCTCGAGAAGGTGCCCGTCGCCTGGGCGACGGGGGAGTCGCGGACGAGGATCCGGAAGCCGTCCGTGTTCGCCTCGATGTAGTCGAGGAGCGCGAGGGCGGTCGCCTCGACGATGACCTTCGGGTGGGCGCCGGTGCGCAGCGGGTCCGTCAGCGTCGCGGAGAGGCGCTGGACCTCGCGGTCGACGATGACGGCGTACAGGCCCTCCTTGCCCCCGAAGTGCTCGTAGACGACCGGCTTGGAGACGCGCGCGCGAGCGGCGATGTCCTCGACGCTGGTGCCCTCGAAGCCCTTCTCCGCGAACAGGGCGCGGCCGATCTCGAGAAGCTGCTCGCGCCGCTCGGTCCCGGTCATGCGGGCCCGGGGCGTGCGCTTGGGGTCGCCGGCCACGGACCCATCATGCCGCTCGGACGGAGCGCCTGGGCGGCTGGCAGACTGTGCGCCGTCCGCGTCCCGCGCGGTCCGCCCTGGTGTAACGGCAGCACGTCGGCCTTTGGAGCCGTACGGTCCGGGTTCGAATCCTGGGGGCGGAGCGGGCTCCGCCGGCCCACGAGGGTCCAGGGGTGCGGCGGTAGAGTGACCTCGCCACACGCCCGGTCGTCGTCGTCCCGGGCCGAACCCCACGGGAGCCGGATCGCGTGAGCCAGAACCGACCTGCCGCCGTCATCGTCCTCGCGGCCGGCGAGGGCACCCGGATGAAGTCCCGCACCCCCAAGGTGCTCCACCAGATCGGCGGACGGTCGCTCATCGGCCACGCCGTCGCCGCCGCGCGCACGCTCGAGCCGCACACGCTCGTCGCCGTCCTGCGCCACGAGCGGGACCGCGTCGCCGCCCACCTCGCCGAGGTCGCGCCGGACGTCGTCGTCGCCGACCAGGACGAGGTCAAGGGCACCGGGCGGGCCGTCCAGTGCGCGATGGACGTGCTGCCCCCCGAGCTGACGGGCGCCGTCGTCGTCCTCGCCGGGGACGTGCCCCTGCTCGACGGCGGGACGCTCGCCGCCCTGCACGAGGCGCACGTCGCCGAGGGCAACGCCGTGACGGTCCTGACCACCCGCGTGCCGGACCCGACGGGCTACGGGCGCATCGTCCGCGACCCGGCCACGGACCAGGTCGCCGAGATCGTCGAGCACCGGGACGCGACCCCCGAGCAGCGCGCGATCGACGAGATCAACTCCTCCGTCTACGTCTTCGACGCCGCCGTGCTGCGGGCCGGCCTGGCCCGCCTCGGCCGCGACAACGCGCAGGGCGAGGTCTACCTCACGGACGTCGTCGCGATCGCCCGCGGCGACGGCGGGGCCGTGCGTGCCGTCGTCGAGCCCGACCCGGTGCTCGTCGAGGGCGTGAACGACCGCGTGCAGCTCGCCGTCCTCGGCGCCGAGCTCAACCGCCGCGTGCTCACGCGCTGGATGGTCGAGGGCGTCACCGTGGTCGACCCGGCCACGACGTGGGTGGACGTCGACGTCCGGCTGGCGCGGGACGTGACGATCCTGCCCGGCACGCAGCTGCACGGGCGGACCGTCGTCGCCGAGGGCGCGACGATCGGCCCGGACACCACGCTGACCGACGTCGAGGTCGGCGCGGGGGCGAGCGTCGCCCGGACGGTCGGGACGTCGTCGAGCATCGGCCCCGGCGCGACGGTCGGCCCCTTCGCCCTCCTGCGCCCGGGCAGCGAGCTCGGCGCCCGGGGCAAGATCGGGACCTTCGTCGAGACGAAGAACGCGCAGATCGGCGCCGGCTCGAAGGTGCCGCACCTGTCCTACGTCGGGGACGCGACGATCGGCGAGGAGACGAACATCGGCGCCGCCAGCGTCTTCGTCAACTACGACGGCGTGACGAAGCGCCGCTCCCGGATCGGCTCCCACGCGCGCACCGGCGCGGACAACATGTTCGTGGCGCCGGTCTCGGTCGGCGACGGCGCGTACACGGGCGCGGGCACGGTCGTGCGCCGCGACGTCCCGCCCGGCGCCCTCGCCGTCAACGTCGCGCCCCAGCGCAACGTCGAGGCCTGGGTGCTGCGCCACCGCGCCGGCACCGCTGCCGCCGTCGCCGCGGCGGCCGCGATCGACCGCGGCGAGGGCCTGTCCGACCAGGCCCGCGCGGAGCGCGCCCGCGGCGACGCGGCGCCTGCGACCACGCCGGCCGGACCCGCTGCGACCGAGGGAGAGTCCTGAACGATGGCGACCATCACCGCGGAGGGCGGCAAGCACCTCGTCCTCGTCTCCGGGCGGGCGCACCCGCAGCTCGCGGAGGCTGTCGCCGCGGAGCTCGGCTGCGCGCTCGTGCACACCACGGCGTACGACTTCGCGAACGGCGAGATCTACGTCCGCTTCGGCGAGAGCGTGCGCGGCGGTGACGCGTTCGTCCTCCAGAGCCACTGCACGCCGATCAACCAGTGGGTCATGGAGCAGCTGATCATGGTGGACGCCCTCAAGCGGGCGTCCGTCAAGAAGATCACCGCGATCATGCCGTTCTACCCGTACGCGCGGCAGGACAAGAAGCACCGCGGCCGCGAGCCGATCTCGGCCCGGCTCGTCGCGGACCTCTTCAAGACCGCCGGCGCGCACCGCCTCATGTCGGTGGACCTGCACGCCGCGCAGACCCAGGGCTTCTTCGACGGCCCGGTCGACCACCTCTGGGCGATGCCGATCCTCACCGACTACGTGCGCACTCGCGTGGACACCAAGAACCTCGCCGTGGTCTCGCCGGACGCAGGCCGCATCCGCGTGGCCGAGAAGTGGGCGGCCAAGCTGGGCAACTGCCCGCTGGCGTTCGTCCACAAGACGCGGGACGTCACCCGCCCGAACACGGCGGTGGCGAACCGCGTGGTCGGCGACGTCGAGGGCCGGGACTGCATCCTGGTCGACGACCTCATCGACACCGGCGGCACCATCGCCGAGGCCGTGCGCGTGATCCTGGCCTCGGGGGCCAAGAGCGTCATCGTCGCCGCCACCCACGGTGTGCTCTCCGACCCGGCCCCGCAGCGCCTCGCCGACTGCGGCGCCCGTGAGGTGGTCGTCACGGACACGCTGCCCATCACCGCGGACAAGCGCTTCCCGCAGCTCACCGTGCTGTCCATCGCCCCGCTCATCGCCCGGGCGATCCGCGAGGTGTTCGACGACGGTTCGGTCACCTCCCTGTTCGACGGGAACAGCTGACGTGGACGGCCGGGGGGCCCCGGGCGTCACGGTGGTCGGCACCGGCGCCGTCCACGTCTCCCCGGACGTCCTCACGGCCGTCCTCGGCGCGCACGTGCGCGGCCCGGACGTCCAGGACGCGCTGCGGCGTGCCGAGCAGGCTCTCCAGGCGCTCCGGGACGCCCTGCTCGCGAACGGCGTGGCGGAGTCCGACCTGCGGACGGAGAGCTCCTCCGTGTGGCGGGAGGAGGGCAGGGGCGACGGCGAGAGCGCGGTCACCGTCCGCCTGACCATGCGCGCGGTGCTGCGCGTCCTCGGCACGGCCGGGGACGTGGTGCACCGGGCGCTCGCCGCGGCGGGCGACGCCGCGCAGCTCGACTCGCTCACCTTCGGGGTCACCGACCCGGCGGCGGCCGCCGCCCAGGCGCGGGCGTCCGCGTTCGCCGACGCCCGCCGCAAGGCCGAGCAGCTCGCGACGCTCGCCGGTCGCTCGCTGGGGCACGTCGAGCAGGTCGACGAGGTGGGTGGTCCACCGCCGGCACCGCGGCCGCTCGTGCGGGGCGGTGCGGTGGCGATGGCGGCGTCCCTGCCCGTCGAGGCGGGCGACCAGCTGGTGACGGCCTCCCTCGAGGTGCACTGGTCCTGGGCCTGACGCGGCGCGCCACCGGCCACCGTCGCGTTTCGCGCCGCGCGGGCCGGGTCGGTACACTTCCGCGGTTGCCTCGGCGAGGGGCGCCGGATCGGACGGGCTGGCGGCCCGCCCGTCGGTACCCGTGATCGACGCGGTGGTGCCGTCCGTGCGCCGTCGTCCGACGCCTCGCGCCGTCCGCACCACCGCCTCCGCCGACCGGCGCCGCCTCGAGCCCCGCCACCCGGCCCGCACGACCCTGGGAGTCACCCGTGTCCGAGTCCACGCTCACCGTCGTCACGCGTACCGAGTTCGGCAAGGGTGCCGCCCGCCGCACGCGCCGTGCCGGCCTGATCCCCGCGGTCCTGTACGGCCCGGGCGTCGCGCC
This sequence comes from Beutenbergiaceae bacterium, assembly GCA_039812565.1. Classification (GTDB taxonomy): domain Bacteria; phylum Actinomycetota; class Actinomycetes; order Actinomycetales; family JAHECE01; genus JAHECE01. The sequence goes on along the minus strand of JBDIAU010000084.1, from coordinate 2,226 downwards.
GATCCACCTGGCCCTCCCGGCCCACGACACGTACCTCCAGATCAAGGGCAAGGCCAACCCGGTCCTCTCCCTGCGCTTCGACGGCCGGACCGAGCTGGCCCTCGTCAAGGACATCCAGCGCGAGCCGGTCAAGGCCGTCATCGAGCACATCGACCTCGTGATCGTCCGCAAGGGCGTCAAGGTCAGCGTCGACGTCCCGATCACGCTGGTCGGCGAGGTCGCCACCGGCGTCGCCGTCAACCAGGAGGCCTTCACGGTCTCGGTCCTCGCGGACCCGTCGGCCATCCCGGCCCAGTTCGAGGTCGACCTCGAGGGCATCGAGGGCTCGGCCGTGGTCACGGCCGGCGACCTGGAGCTCCCGAAGGGCGTCGTCCTCGAGACCCCGGCGGACTCCGTCGTCGTCGCGGTGACCGCGGCGGAGGTCGAGGTCGCCGGCTGACGCCGGCGACCGTGCGCCGATGACCGGTCCCTGGCTCGTGGTCGGCCTCGGGAACCCGGGGCCGACCTACGCGGGCAACCGCCACAACGTCGGCCAGATGGTGCTCGACGTCCTCGCGGGCCGGATGGCGGGGTCCTTCACCTCGCACAAGGCCCGCGCGGCCGTGCTCGACGGCCGCCTCGGCACCCTGCCCGGGGGTGCTCCGGGGCCGCGGGTGGTCCTCGCGAAGCCGGCGAGCTTCATGAACGTCTCGGGCGGCCCGGTCGGCGCGCTGTGCGCCTTCTACGGGATCACGCCCGAGCGGCTGCTCGTCGTCCACGACGAGCTCGACCTGCCGGGCGAGACCCTGCGGCTGAAGCGCGGGGGCGGCGAAGGCGGCCACAACGGGCTCAAGAGCGTCTCGGCGGCCATCGGCAGCCGGGACTACGTGCGCCTGCGCGTGGGGATCGGGCGCCCGCCCGGCCGGATGGACCCGGCCGACTACGTGCTGCGGGACTTCGGGCCCGCCGAGCGTGCCGGGCTCGGGGTGACCCTCGAGGAGGCCGCCGACGCCGTGGAGGACCTGGTCCTGCTGGGTCTGGAGAAGGCGCAGCTCCGGCTGCACACCGCGCCGTGAGCACAACGTCCACCTGCAGGCCTGCGCGATACCCGCTCCCGATTTCCGGTTCCGCGTCAGACCCGCAAGCACCCGTAGTGCATCCGCAACCGCGCGCTGACGACTTCCCGGACCGGGCACCCTAGAGGTGCTGCGCCGGACCGGCCCCGCCCCCAGGCCTTTCCGGCGCAGCAACAAGCTTCCCGCTCCGATCCGGAACGCCCCCCACCCGGACCCATCTCCCGGAGGACGTCATGAGCCAGGATCGCGAAGTCGTGGGTTACGTCCCCGGCGGGTTCGACATGTTCCACGTCGGTCACCTGAACATCCTCAAGGAGTCGCGCTCCCGCTGCGACCGCCTCATCGTCGGCGTCGCGTCCGACGAGGCCCTCTTCCAGATGAAGGGCCGGCTCCCGGTGATCCCCCACCAGGAGCGCATGGAGATCATCGCGAGCGTGGGCTTCGTGGACGACGTCGTCACGGACGTCTCCCAGGACAAGCGGATCGCGTGGCGGCACCACCCGTTCGACATCCTCTTCAAGGGTGACGACTGGAAGGACACGCCGAAGGGGGCCCGTCTCGAGGCCGAGATGGCCGAGGTCGGCGCCCGGGTCGAGTACCTCCCGTACACCCCGTGGACGTCGTCGACGATGCTCCGCGAGTTCCTCAAGGCCTACGTCAAGGACACCTCCGCCCGGGCCTCCTGAGCCCGACCGGGTGGCCGACCCCCGATCGCCCACCCGCTCCCGCTGCTGACGCGCACGGCGGCATGACCCCGGTCATGCCGCCGTGCGCGCATGCGTGCGGCCGACTCCTCATCGCCACCCCCCGCCCGCCGATGGGCCCTGTACGCGCCACCGCATGGCGCGAGCGGCGCCGGGACGGGGGGAGACGACCCGACGCCGACCGTCCAGTCGTCCTCGGGGGAGACGATGAAGGCGTCGATGAGCCATGTCCGCGCACGCGTCGGAACGATCGTCGTGACGGTGGCGATGCTGGTCGGTGTGGTGGGACTCGCGTCCCCCGCCGCCGCCGCCGACGGCAGCCCACGCGGCAACCTCGAACGGGTGGCGGGCGTCGCCGGGGCGATCGAGCTGTCCGGCTGGGCGTTCGACCCGGACACCGCGTCCTCGATCTACGTGTGGGTGACGGTCGACGGCGTCGGCCGGCACGTCTACGCGAACAAGGAGCG
>JBDIAU010000083.1:0-7534 GCA_039812565.1 Beutenbergiaceae bacterium | reverse complement strand
CGTCAGGCGTGGACGTGCTCCTCCCCGACGGCGTGGCTGAGCGGCTCCAGCTGGAACGTGCAGTGCTCGACGGCGAAGTGCCCCGCCAGGCACTCCCCGAGCGCGTCGAGCAGGCGGGCGGTCCCGCCGTCGTCCAGGGCGTGGTCGGCGACGACCACGTGGGCCGAGAGCACGGGCATGCCGGACGTCAGCGACCAGGCGTGGAGGTCGTGCACGCCGACCACCTCCGGCAGGTCGAGGATGTGGCGGCGCACCTGGGCGAGGTCGACGTCCCGAGGTGTGGTCTGGAGCAGCACGTCGACCGCGTCGCGCAGGAGCGACCAGGTGCGCGGCAGGATCATCAGCGCCACGGCGACCGAGGCGAGGGCGTCGGCGCGGGCCCACCCCGTGACGGTGATGGCCACCGCCGCGGCGATGACGGCGAGCGAGCCGAGCAGGTCGCCGAGCACCTCGAGGTACGCGCCGCGGACGTTGAGGCTCTCCTTCGCGCCCGCGCGCAGGATGAGCATCCCCGCCACGTTGGCGGCGAGCCCGACCGTCGCGAACGCGAGCATGAGGGGGCCCTCGACCTCGGGCGGGTCCGCCCACCGTCGCCACGCCTCGACGAGCACGTACACCGCGACGCCGAAGAGCAGGACGGCGTTGGCCACGGCCGCGAGGATCTCCAGGCGGTAGTAGCCGTACGTGCGCTGCGGCGTCGCCGGCCGGGCCGCGAACGTCACCGCCAGCACGGCCAGCAGGATCCCCGCGACGTCGGTCACCATGTGCCCGGCGTCCGCGAGCAGCGCGAGCGAGCCCGTGAGGTAGGCGCCGACCAGCTCGGCGACCAGCACCACCGACGTGATCGCCAGGACCACGACGAGCCGGCGCCGGTGGGCCATCCCGGGGCTGACGCCGTGGGCGTGGCCGTGGGCGTGGCCGCTCACGGGACGGCCTCGACGCCCGGCGAGGCGGCGCCGTCGCACTCGTCGCACCCGCACGTCGCGGACTCGTCGTCCGGAACGGGGACGCAGTCGCACGCCTCGCCCCGCCACGCCGTCAGCCCTTCGCGCAGGGCGAGGCCGGCGACGACCAGACCGACCAGCGGGTCGGCCCACCACCAGCCGAGCCAGGCGTTGAGGAGCAGCCCGATCAGCAGGACGCCCGACAGGTAGGTGCACAGCAGGGTCTGGACCGAGTCGGCGACGACGGTCGGCGAGCCGAGCGCGCGGCCCGTGCGGCGCTGGGCCCAGGACAGGACGGGCATCACGACCAGCGACAGGGCGGCGACGGCGACCCCGACGCTCGACGGCGCCGCCCGCTCCCCGGAGAGCAGCGCTCGCACCGACTCCACGCCGACGTAGGCGGCGAGCGCGAAGAACGAGAGCGCGATGAGGCGCAGTGCGCGACGCTCCCGGGCCTCCGGCATCCGGTGCCGGAACTGCCACAGGATGATCAGCCCGGACGACATCTCGACGACCGAGTCCAGCCCGAACCCGACGAGGGCGATCGAGGCGGCCGCCGCGCCGGCGGCGACGGCCACCACCGCCTCGACCGCGTTGTACGCCACCGAGGCCCCGGCGAGGAGCTGCGCGCGGCGTCCGAGCGCCGCTCGACGCTGCGGGTCGAGCGTCACGGTCGTCGCCGTCGCACTCATCGGACGGTCTCGACGCCGTAGACCGGGCACAGCGCGACGGCGTCACCGGTCGCCGCGAGCAGGGCTTCGGTGGCCCGCAGCAGGTCCCGGGTCGGCTCGGACGCCGTCAGGGAGTACATCGACGCCCTGCCCTGGGCGCGGACCTGGACCAGGCCGCAGTCCAGGAGGCAGCGCAGGTGTGCGGAGACCGTCGACTGCGCCAGGCCGAGGTGCTCGGTGAGGTCGACCACGCGGTGCTCGCCGACCATGAGGTGCGTGAGGATGGCCAGGCGCGACGGGTCGCCCAACGACCGGAAGAGGCACGTCGCCGACGCGAGGGCAGCGGCATCGGCCGGGCTGGCTGTCATCGTCACGCAACGATGCTAGGCGGATCGACCGCCGCCTGTCACGGCCTGCCGAGCCCCGAGCCGACCTCGCCCGGGGAGCACCCGGGCGGCGCGACGTTGCCGCTGACCGTGAAGTCGTCGCACGTGAGGATCCGCGTGTTCTGGGTCCCCAGCCCGTACGAGACGAGCATGACCAGGAGGACCACGCCCAGCGCGACCGCCGCGGACCGGCCGGAGATGCGGCCGGCGCCGGGGACGAGCAGCCGGACGAGCAGCGCCGCCATGACGGGGATGCCGAGCACCGTGACGGCGATCCCGAACCAGAACAGCAGCCGGTTGGGCAGGGCGGTGCCGCCGGGCGGGAGCGCCCACGCCAGCACGAGCCCCGACGGGGGAGACTGGGCGCATGCCCGAACGAGAGGGGGCGGCCGGCGCCGGCGCGGCCGACGAGCCCGACGTCGTCGTGATCGACGGCGCGGGCCTGCGGTGCGCCCGCCTGCTCATCCTCCTGCGCAACCGCGTGGTGGCGCTCGCGCCGGGCACCGTCGTCCACCTCGTCACGTCGGACCCGGTCGCGCCCATCGACCTGCCCGCGTGGTGCCACCTGACCGGGCACGACTACCTCGGCCCCGTCCCGGCCGTGCGCGGCGTGCCGACGTACGGGGTGGGGGTCGCGGAACGGGCCGCGCAGACCCGGCCCGACCGCCCGTGGGCGGTGGTCGACCCGGGCTGAGGGCGGCCGTCAGAGCAGGCCGAGCTCGGCGAACGCGGCGACCAGACCCTCCCGCTCGGGGCCCTGGGCCACGTGGTCGGCGACGGCCAGGACGTCCGGGTGCCCGCCGTCGATCGCGACCCCGACCGCCGCGTACTCCAGCATCTCGACGTCGTTGAGGCTGTCCCCGAACGCCACCGTGGCGGCCCGTCCGAGCCCGAGGTGCGCCACCGCCACCTCCATCCCGACCGCCTTGTGGACGCCCCGGAGGTAGAGCTCGCCGGCGGAGTCCCCCATGCCCTGGATCGAGCTCGGGATCACGCCGACGCCGTCGCCGATCGCCGCCGCCAGGGTGGTGACGGAGACGGGAGAGTCGAAGATCGTCACCTTGCCGAAGGACGCCTCCCCGAGCTCGGACGAGGGGCGCAGCTGCGCGAGGATGTCCGCCGTCCCGTCGCGGCCGGAGGAGGTGCCCTCGCCCTCGGCGGGGTCGCTGAAGTGGTCTGCCAGCAGCGCGCGCAGGCGCTCGGCGACGCCGGGCGGCCCGTACACGGCCTCCGGCGCCTCGAGCAGGTAGGCGACGTCGTGCTCGTCGAGGACCGCCAGCGCTCGGCGGGCGAGCTCGGCGGGGAACCGGCGGTCGAGCACCACCTGCTCCGCCACCTCGACGTAACCGCCGGCGGCGGCGACGAGGCCGTCGAACCCGGCCCGCAGGACCTCGGCGGAGAGCATGGCCCTCGGCCGGCCGGTGCACAGGAAGACGGCGTGCCCGGCCGCCCGGGCGGCTCGGACGGTGCCCACGTGGGCCTCGGGGACGAGGCCCCGGTCCGCGTAGGTGCCGTCGAAGTCCAGGAAGATCGCTCTGCGTCCGGTCACGTCCCCATGGTGCCCCCGCCCGGGGCGCACGACCGAACGACGGCGTCAGGTACGCGCGGTGAAGGTGAGGCAGTCCGCGACGTCCCGCCCGGGGCCCACCCGGATCGCGGTCGCGCCGCACTCCAGGTCGGTGTTGTGCACGCAGTCGGTCCGGTGGCAGGCGCCCACCTGAGCCGTGACGACGTCGAGCCCGCCGTGCCGGCCGATGTCGATGAAGGTCTCGCACCGGGCGTTCGCGCCGGTGATCGTCACCGCGAACGCATGGCACGAGGAGTGGTCGTTGTACGAGCACCCGCTCACGGTGCACTCGCTGACCTTCGGCATCTCGAGGAGCGCGGACATGGGACTCCCTCTCGTTCGGGCCGCCAGGGCGGGCCCCGCCGGCCGAGGGGGCCGGACGTGGACCGAGCTCGCCCTTGGGACGTTAGTCCCGCCCGGCCGAGGTAAGTCCAGCCTCAGCCAGGTGCCCGCCTCAGGCGCGCGCTCCCGGCCGTCGCCGGTACGGCCCGTCCCCGAGGACGCGGACAGCCTCCTCCCGGAGCGTGGTCCCGCGGTCCAGGGCACCGGCCCGCAGGATCTCCGTGGCCGTCGCCGCGACGACGTTCGACCGCGCCATCAAGACGCCGACGGCGAGGGAGACGTCGTCGGGGTCGAGGTCGAGCAGCTCCTCGCCGGCGGCGGCGGACCGCGCCCACCGGGTCACCAGGCTCAGCGTCACGAGCCTCCCCAGCGCCGTGACCAGCTCGATGTCGCGAAGCCCGAAGGTCGCGCCGCTGCGCGCGACGGCCAGGAGGCCGAGCGGCGGGGTCCCGCGGTCACCGCCGAGCGGGACCATCAGGAGCCGACTCAGGCCCACGGCCTGCGACGCGCGCCGGCTCAGCGCGGGCCAGCGCCGTCGGTCCGAGCGCAGGTCGTCGACGAGGACGACGTCGTCGGTGACCAGGACGTCGAGCTCGGGGCCTTCGCCGAGGGTCTGCTGGAGGTCGCCGAAGCGGGTCAGCGACCGGTCCGAGCCCCGGAGGTACGAGCGGCAGTCGGGCCCCGACGCGAGGGCCACGGCCGCGCGGTCGAACGGCACGACCGGGGCCAGCGCCTCGCACACGCGGATCTCGGGTGCGGGTCCTGCCCCGGGGACGGCCGTCCCCAGGGCCGTCCCGGCGTCGTGGCGCCGTCGTCCGACCGTCATCACCGCTCCTCCTCAGGGGTACCGGCCCCTGGGATGCCCGGCGGCGGCGCGCTCACACCCCGGATCGCTCGCGACCTGCGTTCGGACCGCTCGCCGCACGGCCGACGACGTCGCCCCGTCAGGCCGCGGGAGTGGTGCCGTCCGGGCTCGGGCCGCGCGCGGCGTCGTCCGGCCCCAGCCCGGCGGCGGAGACCGGCGGCCGCTCGCGCTCCGCGAGGGCGGCGTTGAGGAGGCGCAGGTCGTAGATCCCCTCGAGGGAGGCGGGCCGGGTGGTGCCGGCCGCGACCCCGTCGGCGAGCAGCTGCTCGAGCGTGCCGGCGAGGGGGTCCGCGGTGAAGGTGACGTTCGTGAACGCGCGGTCGAGGACGTCGTCGGCGAGGCGTCGCGTCGTGGCCGCCTCGATCTCGTCGTTCACCAGCGCCTTCGCCTCCTCGGGGTGCTCCGCGACCCAGTCGAGCGCCTCGAGCTCGCCCGCGATCAGCGCCGACACCGTCTCCGGGTGCCGCTCGAGGAACGACGTCGCGACGACGAGGTGGGTGGTGAGGAACTCGCCGTCGGGCCACAGGTCGCGCTCGTCGACGAGCACCTCGCCGCCGGCCTCGAGGACCAGGCGGGAGGCCCACGGCTCCGGCACCCACGCGCCGTCGATGTCGCCGTCGCGGAAGAGCTGGAGGGTCTGCGCGTTCTCGGTAGGCGTGACCGTGACGTCGCCCCGGCCCGAGAGGGTGTTCTCGAGACCGTTCGCGGTGAGCCAGGTCCGCAGCGCGACGTCCTGCGTCCCGCCGAGCTGAGGGCTCGCCACGATGCCGGACTCCAGGTCCGCCGGCTCGTCGATCCCCGGCCGGACGACCAGCTGGGCGCCGCCCGCGGCGGCGCCGGCGACGATCCGCAGCGACTCGCCCTCGGACTGGACGAAGCCGTTGATCGCAGGGCTGGGCCCCAGGAACGCCGCGTCGACGGCGCCCGCGTTGAGGGCCTCGATCGCGGCGGGGCCGGCGTTGAACACCTGCGTCGTCAGCTCGGTCTCGCCGAGGGCGTCCTCGAACGCGCCGGTCGCGACGCCGACCAGCGCGGGCGTGTGCGTGACGTTGGCGAAGTAGCCGAGCCGGAGCTCCTGCGCCGGTCCGGTGGGCTCGGGGTCGGCGCCGTCCGCCGTCGCCGAGCAGGCGGTGGCAAGGAGGGCGATCGCTGCCGCGACGCCGAGGAGTCGGGCCGGCAGTGCCCGGCGGGCACCGGCCCGGCGGGCACCGGCCCGGCGGGCGTTCGGCTGCGGCATGGGTCGGCTGGCCTCTCGGCGGGACGCGGCGGGGGACGGCTCGGATCGTCCCCACCCCGACGCGCCGACCTCAAGGACCCAGGCCTCGCTCCCACATGGCGGACGGCGCCCGGGACGACGACGGGGCCGCAGCGTCGCGCTGCGGCCCCGTGCGACGTCGGTCCTGCGGTGCGGTCAGGCCTCGCTCGGCTGGTCGCCGGCCGGCTCGGCCGCGGGGGCCTCGGCGGCGGGCGCGTCGTCCCAGTACTCCTCGGCCCACGGGTCGTCGGTGGGCTGCGTGCGCTTCCACAGCAGGTAGCCGACGCCGGCGACGGCGGTCCCCACGAGGATCCAGCCGACGGTCGTGCGCACCGGGTGCGACGGCTTGGGCGCCAGGGCCTTCTGCGCGGCCTCGATGGTGGCCTGCACCTTCTCGCTCGGCGTGCCCTTGGCGTCGGTCGCGGCGTTGGCGGCGGCGTTGGCGGCGGCGACGAGCTTCGGCAGGTACTCCTCGACGATCTTGTCGTGCACCGTGTCGACGGCGGGCCTCACGGCCCCGGCGGCGGCCTCGATCTTCGGCGCGGCGGCGATGACGCCCTCGCGCCACGCCGTCTCCACGCGGGGCTGCGCCCAGTCGATCGCGGCCTCGACGCGGGGCTGCGCCCAGCCCTTGCCCTGCTCGGCCAGCTGTGCGGCGGCCTTGCCCGCCTCGGCGGCCCGCTCGCCGACCACCTGGCCCAGTGCCACGGCCTGCTCCAGCAGCTCGGTGGTGTCGATCTTCTGGATGGTCGGAATGCGTGACATCTGCTCTCCCCGGGTCGGTCCCTAGATCCACACATCTTGCCACTGCGCAGGCAGCGCTGCCGGGCGTGCGAAGATCGCAGCCATGCACGCGATCCTGCACACCAGCGCCGGCGACATCTCGATCGACCTGTTCCCGGACCAGGCACCGAAGACGGTCCGCAACTTCGTCGGTCTCGCGACCGGCAGCGGGCAGTGGACGGACCCGAAGTCCGGCAAGCCGAGCAATGCGCCCTTCTACGACGGCCTCGTCTTCCACCGGGTCATCCCCAACTTCATGATCCAGGGCGGCTGCCCGCTGGGCACCGGAACCGGCGGCCCGGGCTACACCTTCGACGACGAGATCAACCCCACCCTCGACTTCACCCAGCCGTACGTGCTCGCGATGGCGAACGCCGGCAAGCGCGGCGGTCGCGGGACCAACGGCTCGCAGTTCTTCATCACGACCGCCCCGACCACGTGGCTGCAGGGCAAGCACACGATCTTCGGCAAGGTCACGGACCGGGAGAGCCAGGCGGTCGTCGACGCCATCGGCAGCACGCCCACCGGGCGCGGCGACCGGCCGCGGACCGACGTCGTCATCCGCAGCGTCGAGATCGTCGACTGATCACGGAGACCGGATGAGCCAGCCGGCGTTCGGCCAGGTCGGGGACGAGAGCGAGGTACCCGTCTGCCCTCGGCACCCGGACCGCCCGAGCTACATCCGGTGCCAGCGGTGCGGCCGGCCGGCCTGCCCCGAGTG
>JBDIAU010000082.1:0-7545 GCA_039812565.1 Beutenbergiaceae bacterium | reverse complement strand
CGAACTCCCAGGCGTACGAGGCGATCGTGCCGTCGGGGTCGGTCGAGCCGGAGCCGTCGACCTGCAGGTCGAGGTTGTCGGACGTGCTCGTGAAGGACGCCGTCGGGCTCGCGTTGAACGCGCCGGTGCCCCGGAGGTAGTGGTCGTGGACCGCGTCGGACGAGAGCGAGGCGGGGTAGACCGCGACCTCGTCGACCTGGCCGGCGAAGTAGTCCGTCGTGGGCCGGTTCGGGAAGTTCTGGAGCGTGTCGGAGCCGACCGACCAGTAGCCCCAGAAGTTGCGGGCGACGGTGGCGTCGGTCCGCGAGGCCACGAGCTGGCCGTCCACGTAGAGCCTCGTCCCCTCGGTGAAGCTCATGGTCGCGACCACGTGGTGCCACTGGTTGTCCTGGTACCCGTTGGGCGAGGTGATGACCCGGTAGTCGTTCGGCCGGACCACGAAGTTGAACCGGCCCGACTCGTCGATGTACAGCGTCCGGTCGCGGTTCTGGCTCGTGCCGGTCATCGTGGTCGCGCTGCCGAAGCCGAGGACCCGGCCCCGCTCGCCGGGCGCCGCCTTGACCCAGGCCTCGAGCGTGAACGGCCGCGGCGAGAGCTCGACCCTCGAGCTGAGGACGCGGGAGCTCAGAGCCTGCGACAGGTCGAGACCCGTGTTGCCGTCACCGACCGCGCCCGCGGCGCCGAAGGTCACACCCGCACCCGCGGTGCCGTCGTTGCTCGCGGCCCAGTCCTTGACCGCCGGGCCGGCCGCCTCCGAGAGCCGCCAGTAGTGGCTGGCGCCGTCAGCGAGCACCTTCGAGGCGTACGCCCCCAGGGAACCCGAGCCGTCCGCCGTCACGGTGATGGTGTCGCTCGTGGCGTAGTTGCCGAACGCGTCGACGACGGAGACCCGGTAGGTGTGCGTCGACCCGGGCTCCAGGCCGGTGTCCGTGAAGCCCATGACCGGCCGGTGCCAGATCTGCGAGCCGTGGGTGCCGATGTACGCCGGCGTCGCTCCGACGCCGTCGCGGATGACCCGGTACGTCAGGGCCTCGCTGTCGTAGTCGGCGTTCGCCTGCCAGGAGAGGCGGACCGTGCCCGACGCGATGGACCGCGCGACGATCGGGAAGTCCTCGTTGTGGAACTTCGGCCCGACGAGGTTCGGCGCCTTGTCCGTCGTCGCGAACCGGACGATGCCCTGCTGGTTGGTCGCGTTGACGCGGGTGAACTCACCGCCGTAGACGACGTAGCCCTGCGCGGCGTCGCCGCCGACGGTCCAGGGGCCCTGGTTCTGGCCGGTGTACGAGCCGGCGTCGATCTCCGGGAACCAGTTCAGGACGGTCGGGGCCGGCTGCCCCTCGAAGTTCGTGTAGCCGAGGCCCTCGCGGCCGACCGTGCCGGTCGCGGCCTTCGTGACGGCCGTCGCCCGGTAGTAGGTCCAGTCCGCGGTGGGGTCGGTCTGGGGCAGCGAGCCGATGTTGCCGCAGAAGTGCGTGTGGCTCGCCGAGTAGATGACGTCGGCCGCCGCGTAGACGTCGTACGAGTCGCCGTGGCAGTCCTTGACCCACGTGATCTCGCCGTCGGTCCAGCGGATGGCGCCGACGCCCTCGAGGGTGCCGCCGCTGCGGCCCCACGTGTAGCCGATGACGTAGAGGTTGTCGGCGTCGCCGTCCATGCCGTAGATGGCGCCGCTCGTGCCGCCGTCGCGCAGGACGCTGTTCGCCGGCATCGGGAGCGTGGCACCCGTGGTCGAGTCGACGAAGGCTAGGCCGTACCCAGGGCTGTTCGAGCCGTTGACGGACGTGAAGCTGCCGCCGAGGGCCACCTTCGAGCCGTCCGGGGAGACCTCGACGCCGAAGACCGTCCCGTCGACCAGGACGGGGTTCCAGGGCAGCAGCGCGCCGTTCGTGGCGCTGAAGGCGGCGGTCTTGAAGCGCGGCTGCCCGTTGGCCGCCGTGAACGCACCGCCGACGTAGACGGCGTCCCCGTAGGTCGCGATGGTCTCGACGCGACCGTCGAGCTGGGCGTTGAACGACGTGATGAGAGCGCCCGTGGTCGCGTTGAACGCGGCGATCCGGTAGCGGTTGACGCCGGCGATGTTGGTGAAGCTGCCGCCCACGTAGACGCGGCTGCCGTCGGGCGAGAGCGCCACGTCCATCACCTGGGCGTTCGCCTGCGGCGCCCACGCCGCGTCGAGCTCGCCGGTGGTGAGGCTGTAGCGGAGGATGTTCGTGCGGGAGACGGTGTCCTGCCCCGGCGCCGAACCGGCCGGCCGCGCCGTCGTGAACTCACCGCCGGCGTAGACCGTCCCCCCGCGGATCTGCTGGTCCCACACGACGCCGTCGATCTGGACGGTCGGGAGCGGGTCGGCCGTCACCGTGGCGGGGGTCCCCGGTGGGGGGGTGGAGTCCGCGACGGCGCTCGGGGCCACGGCCACCGAGACGAGCACCATCGCGGCACTGGTGATTCCGGCCACCACCGACCGGACAGACAGACCAGACCGCACCGCTTGCATGGACGCGCCCCCCTAGGCCCCACAGGAACAGGATGAGACGCGGCGGACGATGCCCTGCTCTGGGACGGACGCCGCGTGTGGCCACGGTACGAGGCGGTTCCTGGCTCGATGCCATCGCTTGCGGAGGGTGTGCGGCGATGGCGGACCGTGTGCGGCGCGCTTCGGACGCCGCGAGCACGGACCTGCGGACCCGCCCACCTTACCCGCTCCGATCTGGGACGACGCGGTTGTCCGGGCGACACGCGGACCCGACGCACCGTCCGGACGCGAGCGGATAAGGTCGCCGCCTGGCGGCGCGAGGGTGTCGCCGGACTCCCTGAGAGGGCCGCCGGAACCCGAGGACTGCCGGAGCGAGGGCGGCCGGCACGAACCGGAGGCAGCGGTGGGCGAGACGCAGGGCGCGCAGGACGGGGTCGCGGTGACGGTGGCGATCGCCACGTACCGCCGGCCGGAGCTCCTCGCCGGCGTCCTGCCGCGCGTCCTGGCCCAGGTCGACGAACTGACGCACGTCGACGGCCCGGCCCTCGTCGACGGGCTCGAGGCGCGCTGCGACGTCGTCGTCGTCGACAACGACCCCGCCGGCTCCGCGCGGGCCGTCGTCGAGACCCTCGCGGACCCGCGCGTGCGGTACGTCTCGGAGCCGCACCCCGGGCTCGCCGCGGCCCGCAACGCCGCCATCGACGCCGCCGGCGACTCACGGCTCCTCGTCTTCGTCGACGACGACGGCCTGCCCGATCCGGAGTGGCTCGCCCATCTCGTCGCCACGTGGCGGGCGTACGGTGCGGACGCCGTCGCCGGGCCCGCCGTCCGCACGGTCCCCCCGGGCGCCGAACCCTGGGTGACGGCCTCCGAGTTCTTCGAGCGCACCCCGCGAGCCACAGGGACGCACGTGCAGGGAGCGGCGACGAACAACCTCCTGCTCGACCTCGAGTCCCTGCGCCGTCGAGGCCTGCGCTTCGACCCGCGCTTCGGACTCACCGGGGGCGAGGACACCATGCTCACGCGGACCCTGACATCCAGTGGCGGCGTCATCGTGTGGTGCGAGGAGGCGTTGGTCGGTGACCCCGTGCCACCCGAACGCACGACGAAGGCCTGGGTACTCAGGCGCGAGTACCGGATGGCGAGCACGTGGAGCCGCGTGCACCTGGCGATCGCCCGCCCGGGCCGCGCGCGCGCACGCGCGGTGCTCACACTGACGCGCACCGGTCTCGGCCTCCTGGCTCGGGGCGCGGCTCGCCTGGCCGCCGGTACGGCCCGCCGGTCCCTGCGGACCCGCGCCCACGGCGAACGCGACCTCGCGAAGGGTCGCGGCGTCATCGTCGGGCTGGTCGGGCGGCACGTCGAGGAGTACGGCCGCGGCGGACGCGCTGCGCGTCGCCGGGCCGCAACCCCCTGAGCGTCACCCCGGAACGGCCCGCGCCGAGTTCGCCCGGACGGGCCGATCGACCGTCCGCGGAGCTGCTCGACACGCCCTGGAACCGCGTGATCTCGCTCACACACGACCCCGATGCGGTCCGCAGCGGGTCTCGCGACGAGACGCGGTGCAAGCGCTAACAGCACTCGTCGACGCGGTCGTCGACCGGCTCCAGCACGAGCCCGCAACGCCCGCAACCGGAGCGCCCGCACCCTCTCACGGCAGCATCACCGCAGGTCCCGCTAGGAAACTCAGGGTCTGAACCGAGTGTTTGGCGGCGACGAGGCCGGTCCGCAATGTGTGTCCTTGGTCTCAATGGATCCGATCTGGTGGTCTCGACCGTTATCAGTTCGTCATCATCGTGATCAGCAACAGGGAGGCCGACAGGTTCCAGAGCGCTCGGTCGGACGCCACAAGCATGTGGGCCGAGCGCCGGACAAGCCGATGGGACTCCCGTGGACCGACGCCCGGCACGCCGCGCCTCTCGCGCCGCCGGGCACGCAACGACCTTGGGAGTACCGATGCTGTCTTCGTCAACCACGCCCGCCCGATCACCCAAGCTGCGGCGCGCCGCGCGGCGGACCGCCGCCGTCCTGCTCGCCGCGCCGCTCGTCGGCGGGCTCCTCGCCACGACGGCCGACGCCGCGACCGGGGACCCGTTCGGCAACGGCTTCGACAAGCTCGCCGGCGTGACCGGCGGCGTCGAGATCAAGGGTTGGGCGATCGACCCCGACACCGCCGCACCGATCAAGGTCCGCATCACCGTGGACGGCGCCAGCGCCACGGACGTCACCGCCGACGTCGCGCGCGCCGACCTTGGGACGGCGTACCCCGACTACGGCCCGAACCACGCCTTCGCCACCACGATCCCCGCCGCCTCGGGCTCGCACCAGGTGTGCGTCACGGCCCTGAACGTCAGCGCCGGCTCGAGCAAGAGCTTCGGCTGCCAGCAGGTCACGGTTCCCAGCACAACGTCGACGGACCTGACCTCCCCGACCTCGACGTTCCCGACCGCCACCACGACCGGCGTGCCGGCCGGGACGAGCCTGCGGGTCCACAACGGTGACCTCACGGTGACCACGGCCGGCACGGTGGTGGACGGCCTCGATGTCACCGGGACGATCATCGTCAAGGCGGACAACGTCACCATCAAGAACACCCGGGTGCGGGGCATCACGTCGAACACCTACACCACGCCGCTGATCAACCAGAAGAACGGCAACCGCAACCTCGTGGTCCAGGACAGCGAGCTCATCCCGTCCAGCCCGAACCAGTACCAGTACGGGATCATCGGCTGGAACTTCACCCTCGACCGGGTGGAGATCGCCAAGGTCGTCGACGGCGTCCACATCATCGGCTCGAACACGATCGTGCGGAACTCCTACATCCACGACATCCGCGACTACGTCGTCAACGGCAGCACCACCCACTCCGACGGCATCCAGATCCAGATCGGCTCGAACCACCGCGTCACGAACAACCGCATCGAGGGCGGCTGGAACGCGGCGATCCAGATCACCCAGGACCGCGGCGACGTCAGCAACCTGACGGTCACCGGCAACTGGATGTCCAACGGCCTGTGCTCGGTCAACATCGCCGAGAAGGGCCTCGGGCCGATCGCCGGCGTCAACGTCTCGACGAACACGTTCGGCCGCGGCCAGCGCTCCCAGGACTGCGCCATCGTCCGGCCGACCACCACCACGGTCACCGCGACCGGCAACTACTTCGAGGACGGCGAGGTCGTCAAGCTCCGCAACGCCTGACGCCACCGCGCCGACCACAGGGCCGCCCCGCACCCGCGGGGCGGCCCTGTGGTCGTGCGGGCAGCCGGCCCCGGGCTGACGCACGTGATCACGTAGACTCCGGCGCGCCTGCGCACCTGGACGGAAGGGGGCCGCCGCGATGAGCAGCCTCGGCTCTCGGGCCGCGCGCGGTGCCGCCGTCACCGTCGGCGCCCAGGGCATCCGCATGGTCCTGCAGATCGCGACCATCAGCATCCTCGCCCGGCTGCTCTCCCCCGAGGACTACGGCCTGCTGGCGATGGTGCTCGTCGTCATCGGGATCGGCGAGATGGTCCGCGACTTCGGGCTCTCCACCGCCGCGATCCGGGCCCCGTCGCTCTCGGACGGCGAGCGCACGCAGCTGTTCTGGATCAACACCGCGATCGGGGTCGGGCTCACGGCCGCCGTGGCCGCCGGCGCGGGCCTCGTCGCCCGGCTGTTCCACCAGCCGGACCTGGTGGAGATCACCCGCGTCCTCGCCCTCACGTTCCTCTTCAACGGGATGGCGACCCAGTACCGGGCCGACCTCACGCGCAAGATGCGCTTCCGCGCCCTGGCCTCGGTCGACATCTCGATGCCGATCGCCGGCCTCACGGTCGCCGTGGTGGCCGCCCTCGCCGGCGCCGGCTACTGGGCGCTCGTCGCCCAGTACCTCACGCAGGCCCTCGTCGGCCTCGTCGCGGTCGTCATCGCGACGCGATGGCTCCCCGGGTGGCCGCGCCGCGGCGTGAGCGTGCGGCACTTCTTCCACTACGGCGGCAACCTCCTGGGCGCCCAGCTCATCGGGTACCTCGGCAAGAACATCGACACGTTCGTCATCGGGCGTCGCTTCGGACCGACGGACCTGGGCTTCTACAACCGGGCCTGGACCCTGCTCATGACCCCGCTGGTGCAGATCCGCACGCCCACCACGACGGTCGCGGTCCCCGTGCTCGCCAAGGTCAACGACGATCAGGAGCAGTTCTCCCGGTTCCTGTGCAAGGGCCAGATGGTGCTCGGCTACCCCGTGACCGTCGGGCTCGCGGTGATCATCGGGGCCGCGGCGCCGCTGGTCGCCGTGGTGCTCGGACCCGGCTGGCCGGAGGTCGCCACCCTCCTGCGCCCGCTGGCCGTCGCCGGCATCTTCCAGACCATCGCCTACGTCGGCTACTGGGTCTACCTCGTGCGCGGGCTCACGCCGCAGCTCCTGCGGTTCTCGATGGTCGAGACCGGGGTGCGCGTGGCGACCGTCCTGGTCGGCGCCCTGTGGGGCATGGTCGGCGTCGCCACCGGTTACGGCGTCGCCGCGATCATCTTGTGGCCGCTCTCGTTCCTGTGGCTCGTGCGACTCACCCCGGTGCCGATGCGGGCGCTGTTCACGCAGGCCGCGCGCATCCTCGTGACCGGCTCGGTCGCCTGGGCCGCGGCCGCCGGCGCCTGTCTCGCGCTCGCGGAGCAGCGGTCGCAGCTGCAGCTCGCGGCGGCGGTGGCGGCCGCGCTCGCCGCGGTCGCCCTGCTCGCCCTGCTCGTGCGTCCCGTCCGGCGCGACCTCGTGGACATCGTCACAGCGGCGAGGTCTGCGGTCCGCCGCAAGCGCGGGCGTCAGGCCTGATCAGAGGCCCCTGACGCCGCCACGGCTCCGCACTGCGGGCACATCTGCCTGCACGTCGACCGACTTCTGCCGATAGGGCGTGCGGTAGGTTGGTGGCTCTGGCCAACGGTGTCGACGCGTGTCGACGATGCGCTGGCGCGCGGAGGCGCGCCCACCCCGAGGAGGAAGCCGACATCGCGATGGACAGAACTGTCCGCATCCTGGGCACCCATGGCGTGCCCGCCGGCTACGGGGGCTTCGAGACGGCCGCGGAGCACGTCGCCCG
>JBDIAU010000081.1:0-7549 GCA_039812565.1 Beutenbergiaceae bacterium | reverse complement strand
GAGCGGCTACCCGAGCACGTCGAGGCGCTCGGCTGTGACCGCGTAGGCGCGCTCGAACCCGGCCGCCGCGATCGCCTCGACCGCGCCGACCGCGCCGCGCGCCTCCCAGCCGGTTCCGTCCGCCGAGCGCCAGGCCCGGCCCTGGACGTCCACGCCCCACAGCGAGCCGTCCGCCCCTGCGGCCAGCAGGATCAGGGTGGGCGCGCCGTCGACGACGGCGAAGCTCGCCCCGTCGTCCACGCTGCGCTGCAGCCCGTCCGACGTCGTCGCCCACACCCCCGCGGGCGTCACAGCGAGGGCGGCCGGAGCGATCGCGGCACCCGGCCTGAACCGGGCCCCGCCGTCGTCGGAGACGAGCAGACCCGCCCGGCCGTCGTACCCGACCACGAGAAGACCGTCGCTCGCGAGCGCATGGAAGTCCACCTCGCCCTGCAGCGCGACCGAGCGCCACGTGCTCCCGCCGTCGTCGCTGGCGAGCAGGCCGACCGGGTCGGGCAACGACGATCCGGCGCCAGGGTGACCGGACGAGGCCAGACGGTCCGTGCCGGGCACCCCGGTGAACCCCATGAGGTCCACGGACCCGTCCCCGACGCGGGTGACCCCGCCGTCGAGGTCGAGGGCCACCACGCCCGTGTGCGTCCCCGCCAGGAGGGCCCCGTCCGAGCCGACTGCCAGGCCGTGGACGTGGTCCAGCGGGGTACGCAGGGCCACGGAGTCGACGCCTGCCGCCGGCGCGCTCGAGGCGGAGCCCACCGGGGACGACGGAGCGGGCGCCGCCGACGGAGCGGGCGGCGTCGACGCGCAGCCCGAGACGATCGCGAGCACGACCGGGAGCGCGAGCAGGCGCGCGGCGTGGTGAGAGCTCATGACCCCAGCAGCTCGCGCATCGCGTCGATCTCGGCGCTCTGCGTCGTGATGATCTGCTGGGCGAGGGTCAGTGCGGCCGGGTCGACGCCGTCGGCGAGCTCGTCCTCGGCCATCTCGATCGCGCCCTCGTGGTGGCCGATCATCATCGTGAGGAAGGCCGCGTCGAACGCCGCGTCGCGCGACCCCTCGAGCTGGGCCATCTGGTCCTCGCTCATGGCGCCCGGCATCGTCTCGCCGTGCTCCATGGGCGCCATCGAGGAGCCCTCGGGGGGGACCTCGGCGTCCCAGCCCTCGAGCCAGCCGCTCATGAGGTCGATCTCGGGCTGCTGGGCGGCGGCGATGGCGTCGGCCAGGGCGAGGACGTCGGGGTCCGTCGTCCGCTCCGCCGCCATCCGCGCCATGTCCACCGCGTCGCGGTGGTGGATGATCATCATCTGCGCGAACGCGACGTCGGCCTCGTTGACGGTCGCGTCGTCCGCGGCCTCCGACGCGGACGACGACGCCGCCGTCGGGTCGGCGGTCCCGGGGTCGGCGGGCGCCGGGTCCGAGCAGCCGGCCGCCGTGAGGGCGAGCAGGGTGGCGCCGGCCAGGGCGACGCGGGTGCGGGCGGTCAGGGCATGGGTGAGCAGGGTGGTCGTCATCAGGGTTCTCCAGGGTCTGCGGACGTGGGCGCGGCGACGCTCCCGTCCTCCCGGCAGGGGACGGGCGGCGTCGGGGCGTCCTACGTCCGCAGGACGCAGAGCGTCGCGAGGGTGGGGGCGCGGAGCGCCCCCGGAGCGCGGCGACCGACGACGGCGAAGCCCTGTCGCATCCCTGCCACGCCTGCCGCGGCCAGGGCGGCGAGGAGGCGGGGACGCACGAGGATCAGCCCGCCGACGAGCCCCGTCAGGGCGACCAGGCAGCCGACGAGGACGTGGTCGTGCCCGCTCTCGCCGTGTCCGCCCTCGTGGTCGACGTGAGGAGCGGCGTCGCCCGTCGACGACATCGTGGTCGCGGTCGAGGGGGTGTGGCCATACCCGTGCCCCCGCGTGCCGAGGTGCTCGTGCGAGCCGGACGCGGACAGGTCGGTCAGCGCCAGGTCGTGCGTCGTCCCCATGTGGACCAAGACGAAGACCGCCAGGACTCCGAGAAGCAGGACCACGGGGCCGACGGTCAACGACCGTCCGCCCCACCAGTGCTCGGCCCCGTGCTGCATCGCAGGCATCCTCCCGCCGCGGTCGGCGGGTGTCCACCTGCGCCGCGCCGGTGCTCAGGCCACCTGCTCGTGCTCCGGGCAGTCGAGGCGCAGAGCCGCCGGTGGCAACGGGGCGTCGAGGAGGGCGCACCTCGGGGTGCCGCCCGAGCGGTCGAAGAAGCGGCAGGTCGTGCACGTCCGGGCGACCGTGATCACCCCGGCGCGCTGCAGGGCGCCGATCACGTCGAGCACGGCCGCGTACGTGGCGTCGCGGCGGTCGGCGGGAAGGTCGTCCAGTGCCAGCTCGAGGGGCGCGTCCCACCGGGGGGTCGAGCGCAGGAGGTCCCGGCCGGCCGTCGTCAGCGCGAGCGGGCCGCGGCCGGCCGGGCCCGCGGGCTCGACCAGACCCTTGCGTCGCAGCGTCGCCACGGCGTCGGAGACCGTGGGTGCGGTGAGGTCGAGCTCGCCGGCCAGCGCGCCCACCCGCCGTCGTGGCGCGGGAGCGACGTCGAGCGTCTCGAGCACGGAGAGCTGCGTGGGCGAGAGGCCGAGCGCGTACGCGGCGTCCCAGCGGAGCACGCGGATCGCGTGGGCCAGGCGTTCCGTGGCGGCCACCAGGAGTCTCGGTGCGACGGAGGCGGGTTCAGCGCCCTCGGTCGGGCTACCAGTCACCGGCTGCGGCATAGGCACGGGTCCACAGTGCCACCTGGAGGGTCACGGCCTTGAACCAGGCCTGCCACATCGCCTCGACCTCCTCCGCACCGGCTCCGCCCGCGGCGAGGAACGGTCGGACGGTCGCGGCGATCGGGTAGACGAGCGCGACGAGGTAGCGCAGCGGCACGACCGGTGCGGCGTCGACCCCGTCGGTGAGGTTCTTGCGGGCGCGGGTGTGCCGCAGCGCGATCTCGTGCTGGTACGCGAGCCACTCGTCGTCGTACGTCCTGGTGCACGTGTCCCGGATCCACTGGCCGAAGCGCTCGCGAACCTGCGCAAGGTACTCGGGGATCGGCACGCCGTCGGGGCCGGCGAACGTGCTGACGAGGAACGGGTGGGACCCGACGAACCCGTACCAGACATCGAGGACGTCGTCGACCTGGCCGTCGAGCACGGCGCCCGCGTGGCGGAGCGCGGCGACGTCGGCCGGCTCCAGGAGAACGGCCTGGCGGAGCCGGTCCAGCTCCTCCGACGTGACCGGCGAGGGTCCTACCTGTCCGTACGTGTAGCCCTTCATGGCGCCTCTCCTCAGTTGAGTTAGGAGTCCTAACGAGGATGCTACGACCGACGGCGACCGAGCACCACGGTTGAGGCGGAGGTTCCCGGGGTGTCGGTCGGCGCTCGCGTCCTCAGGACAGGTCGAGCCGTGCGAGCTCGCCGCGGGACGTGACGCCGGTCTTCGCGAAGCAGTTCCGCAGGTGGTAGGCAACGGTGCGGGGAGAGACCCAGCACAGGGCCGCGACCTCCTTGTTGGACATCCCCTGGCTCACGAGCTGGGCGACCTGGCGCTCCATCGGCGTCAGGCGGACCTGGCTCGTGACGTCGCGCTTGCGCGCCGTCTCCCCGGAGGCCCGCAGCTCGTGCGCCGCCCGCGTGACGAACGGCTCGGCACGAAGGTCCTCGAAGAGCTCCAGCGCCTGACGCAGGTGCGGACGCGCGTCGACGCGCTGCTGAGACCGTCGGAGGTGCTCGCCGAACGCGAGGTGCGCCCGGGCGCGCTCGTAGGGCCGGCCGGCACCCTCGAGGTGGGTCAGGGCGGCCTCGAACCGGCGCGGCGCGGCCGCCGGCGGTGACACCAGTGCCCGCCCGAGGTCGGCGACGCCGAGCGCCCACGGCCACCGGGTCGCCGACGCGAACTCCGCGAGCTCGTCGACCCACTCCGTCGCCTGCGGCACGGCGCCGGCGCGCACCGCGGCGTCGATCCGTTCCAGCGCCGCCATCCGGGTGAGGGCGGGTGTCCGGATCTGGCTGAGCTGGTGGTGGGCGGTGGCGGTCTCGCCGGCGAGCGCCGCGCGCACGCCCGCCGCCCACCGCCGCACGTCGCTGGTCGGCCCGGAGAGGATGCCGATCGGGTGCTGCTCGACGACGGCGTCGAGCTGCGTGAGCAGGTCGTCGTGCCGGTCCTCGCCCCGCAGGGCCGCGACGAGCGCCAGGAGGGCCAGCGGTGCCGCCGACAAGGAAGCCTGACCTGCGCTCGCGCTGAGGGAGCGCGCCTCCTCGGCCACGCTCACGACGTCGGACCAGCGCCCCGTCAGCAGGAGCGGGAAGGCCAGGCGTGGGAGCGCGTACAGCACGCCCATGGCGGCCGACCGGTCACGGGCCGCCCCCAGCATCGCGGCGAAGCAGCGCTCGGCAGCGGCGTGGTCACCGATGTGGAGCGCAGCCTGGCCGAGGTGAGCCACGAGGTCCGGCGGCGCGTGCGAGACGTCGCCGGCCGTGGCGTCTCGCAGGCTCTCGACGGCGTCCGCCCAGCGCGCCTGCGACGCCGCGGTCATCGCGACCAGGAGGCGCTTGAGGCGGTGCGTGACGTCGCCGTCGCCGGCGACGTCACCGGTGGCGATCGCCCTGGTGGGGAGCACGGCGCCGCTGTCGCCGCCGTAGGCGGCGAGTCCGGCGGCGGCCACGGCGAGGTCGAGCGCGCGCTCGGGCGCCCGGTCGGCGACCTCGACGGCGGCCGCCACGAAGATGCGGTGCGCCGCCGCACCTGAACCGATGTTGACCTCGATCCGCCCACGTAACCGGTCGACGTCGGCACGGAGCACCGGGTCGTCGGTCTCGGTCCGCGCCACCACCGCGAGCGCCCGGGCTCGTGAGGTCTGCCCGGCGTCCCACGCGGTGCGAGCGGCGGCGAAGCGCCGAGCGGCGCGCGGCGCGGCGCCCGAGGTCAGCTCCGCCGCGCGCTCGTAGGCCTCGGACGCGGCCGCGTGCCCGCCACGTCGCTCGGCCCGCAGCCCCACACCCTCGAGGTCGGCGGCGAGCCGGTCGTCGGGGCCCTCCGCGGCTGCCGCGCGGTGCCAGGTCCGACGGTCGGTCTCCTCTGTCCCCTCGAGCGCGGTCGCGAGCGCGCTGTGCACGAGCCGGCGCTCGCGGCCGGTCGCGCCCTGGTAGATCGCCGAGCGCACGAGCGGGTGCCGCACCGCAGGGCGTCGCCGTCGCGCGCCACCAGGCCCGAGGCCTCGGCCTGGTCCATGGCCTCCTCGTCGACGCCCAGGACCGCGGCGGCCCGGCTCACCGCGGCGACCCGTCCGGAGTCGTCGGCCGCCACGATCAGCATCAGCGTCTGAGCGTCCGCCGGCAGCCGCCGCGCCCGGTCGAGGAAGACCCGTTCGAGGCGCGCCGTCAGCGGCAGGTGAGCAGGGATCGGCGCGTCCCCCGCCAGCTGGTCCGGCGTCAGCGCCGCCGCGAGCTCGACCAGCGCCAGCGGGTTCCCCCCGCACTCGCTCACGAGCCGGTCCGCGACGTCCGGCGCGACCGCCGCCGCGGTGCCTCGGAGGAGGGCGAGGGCCGAGACCGCGTCGAGCCGGCCGACCCGAAGCGTCGGCACGCCGTCGGGGACGAAGGTCGTCGTCATCCCGTCCCGGACCGCGAAGACGACCGCCACCCGGTCGGCGTCCAGACGCCGGACGGCGAACAGCAGGGCGTCCGCGGACGCCGCGTCGAGCCAGTGCGCGTCGTCGACGACGACGAGCGCCGGACGTGCCTCCGCCGCCTCCGTCAGCAGCGACAGCGTGGCGAGTGCCACGAGGAAGGGGTCGACACGGTCGCCGCCCACCCGTCCGAGCGCGACGCCCAGCGCGCGGGCCTGCGGCTCCGGAACCAGGTCCAGGTGCGGCAGGAGCGGTCGCAGCAGCCGGTGGAGGGCGGCGTAGGCCAGCGGCGACTCGGACTCCACGCCCTGGGTCCGCAGCACGCGGACCCCGGGCGACGTGGCGACGAGGTCGTCGAGCAGAGCCGTCTTGCCGGCGCCGGGGTCCCCGTGGAGCACCATCGCTCCGGCGTGGGACTGCGCCGCGCGGGCCACGAGCTCCGCGAGGACGGCTCGTTCGGCGTCGCGGCCCAGGAGCACACGCCGACGCTACTGCGGACCCGCCCGGTCATCACGTGGCGCCCGAACCCGGTCATTTGACCGGGGCGAGCGGTCCCGGACCCGACGAGGGTGAGGAGCGTCAGCCGGACAGCCCGATCCGGAGCACCGATCGCCAGGGAGCAGCCATGACGCTCACCCGTCCCCAGGACGCCCGCACCGACGGCCCCGCCGGCCGCCAGGCCTCCGACGCCGGACCGATCAAGCGGGTGGCCGCCGGTTCTCTCGGCGCCGGAGCCCTGCTCGTGCTCGTGCTCACGCTCGGCGTCGCCGGGGGAGCGCAGGAGCACGCCATCACGGCGACGGCGCTCCTCGGTGCCGCTGCCGGGTGGGCGCTGCTCGCGCTGCTCTCGGCCCGTCTCACGAACCGCCCGCAGCGGTGGGCGTACGTGCCGGCCGCGCTCATGTCGACGACCGCGGCGGCCCTGCTGGTGTGGGCGCCCGACGGCGAGGCGCTGAGCGCGGCCGGCTGGGTGTGGCCCGTCCTGCTGACCGCGCTGACTGTGTGGATGGCCCGTCAGGGCCGCCGTCACCTCGACCGTGGCGAGCGCTGGGTGCTCGTCCCGGCGCTGGTCGCGACGCTCGCCGTCGCCCTCGGCGGCGCCGTCGAGGCCGTCGCGCTCCGGACGGACGCCCGGACCTCGGCGATGCCCGGCGAGCTGTACGACGTCGGCGGCTACCGCCTGCACCTCGACTGCACCGGGACCGGCAGCCCGACCGTCGTCCTCCTCGGCGGGCTGGGGGAGGCGTCGCCGTCGTGGGCCCGCATCGCCCCGGCCGTCGCGTCCACCACCCGCGTCTGCGCCTACGACCGCGCCGGGCAGGGCTGGAGCGACAGCTCTCCGGACGTGGCGGACGGGACGCACACCGCGCGTGACCTGCACGCCCTCCTCGAGGCCGCGGGGGAGAGCGGCCCGTTCGTCCTGGTCGGTCACTCCAGCGGCGGTGTCTACGCGCTGACCTACGCCGCCGACCACCCGGACGACGTCGCCGGGATGGTCTTGCTCGACAGCTCGAGCCCGCGCCAGCGCGAGCACGTCCCGTCGTTCGCCCTCACCTCCGAGGTCATGCGCCGCGTCCTGGCGATCCTGCCGACCGTCGCGCGGACCGGGCTCACCCAGCTCATGCCCGCCACCGGCGGGCTCCCCGCGCCGGCCGCCGAGCAGGCCGCCTCGTTCGCCGACGCCCCCCGCGGCCTGACCAACGTGCGCGACGAGCAGGCAGCTCTGCCGCTCGCCATGCGGCAGGCGCAGTCCCTGACGACGCTGGGCGACCGGCCGCTCGCCGTGCTCACCAGCCAGGACGAGGTCACGCGCACCCCCGGGTGGGTGGCGGCCCAGGACGAGCTCGCGGGCCTGTCGAGCACCAGCACGCACCGCGTGGTCGACGTGACCCACGCGGCGATGCTCGAGGACCGCACCAGCGCCGCC
>JBDIAU010000080.1:0-7553 GCA_039812565.1 Beutenbergiaceae bacterium | reverse complement strand
CGCCGGTGGCGGGACGGGCGGGCCGGTGGGCTCGTCAACGCGGCTCTCCGCGTCCTCCGCGGGCGGTACCGTGAGGTCGCCCAGGCTCGCGGCGATCTCCGCGAACCGGGTGTCGACGTCGTCGGGCTCCGGCGTCGGCTCGCGATCGTCACCGGGCTCGGATGTGCGACCAGCCATGGTCGGCACTCTAGAGTGCGGTGGTCCACCGGGCGCCGCCGCGCTCCGACGGACGACGGCAGCGGCAGGCGCGGAGGTGCCAGTGTTCTACCGGTTCATGAAGGCGACGCTAGGGACGATCCTGCGCGTCTTCTACCAGCCGTGGGTCCGCGGCCAGGAGCACATCCCGGCGGAGGGTCCGGCGATCCTCGCGAGCAACCACCTCGCCGTCATCGACTCTTTCTTCTTGCCGCTCATGATGTCCCGGCGCGTCGTCTTCCTCGGCAAGCAGGACTACTTCACCGGCCGAGGGCTGCGCGGACGCTTCGTGGCGGGCTTCATGCGCGGCGTCGGCACCATCCCGGTGGACCGGTCCGGCGGCAAGGCCAGCGAGGCGGCGCTGAACACGGGTCTGAAGGTGCTGCGTGAGGGCGACCTCTTCGGCATCTACCCGGAGGGCACGCGCAGCCCCGACGGCCGCCTGTACCGCGGCAAGACCGGCGTCGCGCGCCTCGCGCTCGAGTCGGGCGCCCCGGTCATCCCGGTCGCCATGATCGGCACGAACATCGCTCAGCCGATCGGCAAGCGGATCCCCAAGATGCACCGGATCGGCATCGTCATCGGGCAGCCGATGGACTTCTCGCGGTACCGGGGGATGGAGAACGACCGATTCGTCCTGCGGTCGATCACCGACGAGATCCTCTACGCGATCATGGAGCTCTCCGGCCAGGAGTACGTGGACATGTACGCCGCGACGATGAAGGCGCGCCTCGCCGACGGCGCCGCCGCCACGGCTTCCCGGGTGGAGGCCCCCGGCGGGAGGGCCGCGCCGGACGTGCCGGTGCCCGGCCCGGAGGCCGGCGAGGGCAAGACCCGCCCGTCCTGAGCAGCCCGGCGAGCAGGTCTCGGACCTCGCAGACCCGGTCGATCGGCCCGGACGGCACTGCGCTCCGTCGCTAGCATGAGTCGACCGCCACTTGGCTCTGCGGTCGTTCCCGGAAACGGAAGGTCAGTGTCATGCCGGTTCGCCGTGTCGCCCTGCTCACCGCCGGAGGCTTCGCCCCGTGCCTGTCCTCGGCGGTCGGAGGCCTCATCGAGCGGTACACGGAGGTCGCCCCCGACATCGAGATCATCGGGTACCAGTACGGCTACCACGGCCTCCTGACCGGTACGTACCTGACGATCGACGACGACGCGCGCGCCAAGGCGCACCTGCTGCACCGGTACGGCGGCAGCCCGATCGGGAACTCGCGGGTCAAGCTGACCAACGTCAAGAACCTCGTCCACCGCGGGCTCGTGGAGCCGGGGCAGGACCCGCTCGAGGTGGCGGCCAAGCAGCTCGTCAAAGACGGCGTCGACGTGCTGCACACGATCGGCGGCGACGACACCAACACCACCGCGGCCGACCTCGCACGCTACCTCCTCGAGAACGACTACGAGCTGACCGTCGTGGGCCTGCCCAAGACGATCGACAACGACATCGTCCCCATCCGCCAGTCCCTCGGCGCCTGGACGGCCGCGGAGCAGGCGAGCCGCTACGCCCAGAACATCATCGGCGAGCACCGGTCCAACCCGCGCATGCTCATCGTCCACGAGGTCATGGGCCGGCACTGCGGCTGGCTGACCGCGGCCGCGGCGAAGGAGTACCGCGCGTGGCTCGACGCGCAGGAGTGGAGCCCCAGCATCGGCCTGTCGAAGGACCGGTGGGACGTCCACGGCGTGTACGTCCCGGAGATCCACCTCGACCTCCACGCCGAGGCGGACCGCCTGCGCTGGACGATGGACCGCCTCGGCAACGTCAACATCTTCCTGTCCGAGGGGGCGGGGGTGCCGGAGATCATCGCCGAGATGGAGGCGAACGGGGAGGAGGTCCAGCGCGACCCGTTCGGCCACGTCAAGCTCGACCTCATCAACCCCGGCCAGTGGTTCGGCCGGAAGTTCTCGGAGGCCATCGGCGCCGAGAAGGTCATGGTCCAGAAGAGCGGCTACTTCTCGCGCTCGGCCGCCGCGAACGCCCGCGACGTCGAGCTCATCAAGTCGATGACCGACCTGGCGGTCGACGCCGCGCTGCGGGGCGAGTCGGGCGTGATCGGTCACGACGAGGAGGACGGCGACACGCTCAAGCCGATCCCGTTCCACCGCATCGCCGGCGGCAAGGCCTTCGACGTGCACCAGCCGTGGTTCGGCGAGATGCTCGCCGAGATCGGTCAGCCGTTCGTCCCCGCCGCCCACGGCGGGCACCACTAGCCGCACCGCGGGACGGGGTCGG
This sequence comes from Beutenbergiaceae bacterium, assembly GCA_039812565.1. GTDB lineage: Bacteria > Actinomycetota > Actinomycetes > Actinomycetales > JAHECE01 > JAHECE01. The sequence goes on along the minus strand of JBDIAU010000080.1, from coordinate 5,128 downwards.
CGCCGTCGGCGCACGGCCCCGTCCCCACGGCACGCGGGCGGCCCCCTATCCTGAACGCCGTGACCGTGCTCCCCAGCCCTGACGTGCTCGCCGGCATCGACGCCTGGCGAGCCCTGCCCGCCGGCCAGCAGCCCGAGTGGCCGGACCCGGAGGCGCTCGCCGCGGCGACCGCCGAGCTCGCCGCCTCGCCCCCGCTCGTGTTCGCCGGCGAGGCCGACCGCCTGCGCGAGCACCTGGCCGCTGCGTCCCGCGGCCAGGCGTTCCTGCTCCAGGGCGGCGACTGCGCCGAGACCTTCGCCGAGGCGACCGCCGACCGGATCCGCAACAAGATCAAGACCATCCTGCAGATGGCGATCGTCCTGACCTACGGCGCGAGCCTGCCGATCGTCAAGATGGGTCGGATGGCCGGCCAGTACGCGAAGCCGCGCTCGAGCGGCGAGGAGGTGCGGGACGGCGTCACGCTGCCGGCGTACCGAGGGGACGCCGTCAACGGGCACCCCTTCACCCCGGCCGACCGTCGGCCGGACCCGCAGCGGCTGCTCAAGGCGTACCACACGTCCGCGGCCACGCTGAACCTCGTCCGCGCGTTCACGATGGGCGGCTTCGCCGACATGCGCCGCGTCCACGAGTGGAACCGGGGCTTCATGGCCAACCCGGCGTACGCGCGGTATGAGGCGCTCGCCACCGAGATCGACCGGGCCATCCGCTTCATGGCCGCGGCCGGTGCCGACTTCGACGGCCTGCGCACGGTGGAGTTCTTCTCGAGCCACGAGGCGCTGCTGCTCGACTACGAGCGGGCGCTCACGCGGTTCGACTCCCGCACGGGCCTGCCGTACGACTGCTCGGCGCACTTCCTGTGGATCGGTGAGCGGACGCGGGAGGTCGACGGCGCCCACGTCGACTTCCTCGCGCACGTCCGCAACCCGATCGGCGTCAAGCTCGGCCCGAGCACGACGGCGGACACCGCGCTCGCCCTCATGGACAAGCTGAACCCGGAGGGCGTCCCCGGCCGGCTCACGTTCATCACACGGATGGGGGCCGAGCGCGTCCGCGACGTCCTGCCCGGGCTCGTGGCGCGCGTGACGGCCGTGGGCGGTCCGGTGACGTGGGTCTGCGACCCGATGCACGGGAACACGTTCGCCTCGCCGAGCGGGTACAAGACCCGCGACTTCGGCGTGGTCCTCGACGAGGTGCGCGGGTTCTTCGAGGTGCACCGGGCGCTGGGCACCGTCCCGGGCGGCCTCCACGTCGAGCTCACCGGTGACGACGTCACCGAGGTGATGGGTGGGAGCGAGGAGATCGACGACCTCGGCCTGAGCCGCCGATACGAGACGCTCGTCGACCCGCGCCTCAACCACCAGCAGTCGCTGGAGATGGCGTTCCAGGTCGCGGAGATGCTGCAGGAGAGCTGAGCCGTGGAGCACGGCACCGGGTCGAGCCACCCGGCGACGCCCGCCCCGGACCGGTTCGTCGAGCCGCCCCCCGATCGCTCGCTGCCCCCTGGCCAGCGGCTGCTGCCCGCGTTGCCGGTCATGCACTACGGGCCGGTGCCGCGGCCACGGCCCGAGCGCTGGCGGTTCACGGTCGGCGGTGCGACGGCCGACGGCGAGGAGCACGAGCTCCTGCTCGAGGAGGTCCTCGCACTGCCACGGTCCGAGGTGCTCGCCGACCTCCACTGCGCGACGCACTGGAGCGTGCTGGACCAGCTGTGGGGCGGGGTGGCGGTGCGCGACGTCGTCGCCCTGGTGCCGCCCGCGGAGGACGTCGAGCACGTCCTGGTGTTCGCGGAGTACGGGTACGCGGCGACCGTCGCGCTCGAGGACCTCGTCTCGGCGCGCTCCGTCCTGGCCTCGCACCGCGGTGGCGAGCCCCTGACTCCGGAGCACGGGGCGCCGCTGCGGCTGGTCATCCCGCACCTGTACAGCTGGAAGGGCCCGAAGTGGGTCCGGGGCTGGAACTACCTCCTCGCCCCGGAGCGCGGGTTCTGGGAGGAGCGCGGCTACCACATGCGCGGGGACGCCTGGCGCGAGGAGCGGTACGCCTACCAGGAGTAGCGCGAGCCGGCGTCAGACGACGGTGACGGTCACCGTGCTGCCGCGGGGGACCTGCTCCCCGCCGGCCGGGTTCGTCGCCCGGACGGTGCCGAAGAAGCCGCCGAGGACCCGCTCGACGCGCACCTGCAGGCCCGCGGCCTCGAGCAGCCGGGTGGCCTCCTCGAGCTGCTTGCCGACGACGGCGGGCACGGCCACCAGCGGCGGGCCGAGCGACACCCGGACCGTGACGGTGTCTCCCCGCAGGGCCGGGCCGGCCTCGGGCTGCTGCGCGACGACCATGCCCTCCGGCACCGTCTGGCTGTGCTCGGTCGTCACCTCGGGGACGAGGCCGGCCTCGGTGAGCTCGGTCTCGGCGGTGGCGCGCGCCGCGCCGACGACGTTCGGCACGGTCACGGGCTCGCGGCCGTTCGAGACCGCCACGGCGACCGGCTGGTCGTGCCGGATCACCTCGCCCGCGCCCGGGCTCGTGGAGATGACGGCGCCCTCAGGGACCTCCTGGTGGTACGGGCGGGTGACGTCGCCGACGACGAGCCCCGCGCCCTCGAGGGCTGCGAGCGCCTCCGCCTCGGCGGCGCCGGCCACCGGGGGCACCTCGATCATGAGGACGCCGAGCGACACGACCAGCTCGACCGTGCCGTCCCGGCGCACCGACTCCCGCGGGCCCGGGCTCGTGGTGACCACGCTGCCCTGCGGGACGTCGTCGTCGTGGTCCTCGCTGGTCGTGGTGGCCAGGCCCGCGTCGGCGAGGACCGCCTGCGCCTCGGCGAGCGGGACGCCGGTGACGTCGGGGACGCGGGTGTAGGCGCCCGGGCCGCCGACGAACCACCAGCCGGTCCCGATGCCGACGAGGACGAGGGTGAGCAGCACGAGGAGGACGCGCCGTCGTCGCGGCCGCCGGGGCGGCGGTGCGGACGCGGGGGTCGGCGAGCTGACGGCGCCGATCGGGAGGGCGACGGTGCCGGAGCCGGGCGAGACGCCGAGCGCGGTGGTGGCGGCGTCGTCGGGGGAGCCGGGCGAGTCGGCCGTCGTCTCCGCGTCGGAGGAACCCGGGGGCGGTTCGGCGCGGCGCGCGAGCGTGGCGTCGTCGATCGACAGGTGCGCGCGGCGGACGAGGACGAGGGCGGCCCGCGCGTCCGGCGGCCGTTCCTCGAGCTCGCGCGCCGTGAGCGCCGCGACGAGGTCGTCCACCTCGACGGGCAGCCACGGCACGAGCGCCGATGGCGGCGGCATGTCCTCGTGGACGTGGCGGTACGCCGTGCGGATGGGGTTCTCGCCAGTGAGCGGCTGGATCCCGGTGAGGAGCTCGTAGAGCATGACGCCGCACGCGTAGACGTCCGCGCGCGCGTCCGCCGTGTTCGACGTGACGATCTCGGGGGAGAGGTACGCGACCGTGCCGAGGACGGTGCCGGTGGTGGCCGCGGTCGCCTCGGTGACGGCTCGGGCCAGGCCGAAGTCGGCCACCTTGATCCGGCCGTCCGGTGCGATGAGGACGTTCTCCGGCTTGACGTCGCGGTGGACCAGCCCGGCGGCGTGCGCCGCAGCGAGGGCGTCCAGGACGGCCTCCACGACCTCCAGGGCGTCGCCGAGGGGCAGGGTCCGGCGCTCGCGCAGCACCGCCCGCAGGTTCGGCCCGTCGACGTGCTCGAGCGTGAGGTACGCCGTGTCCCCGTCCGAGCCCTGGTCGTAGACCCCGACGATGCCGGGGTGGGTGAGTCGGGCGGCGGCGCGCGCCTCGCGGCGGAAGCGCGCGACGACGTCGCTGCCCTCGGCGAGGTGCGGGTGCATGATCTTGAGCGCCACCTGCCGGTCGAGCCGGCGGTCCGTGGCGCGGTAGACGGTCGCCATGCCGCCGCGGGCGATGCGGGCGGTCACCTCGTACCGGCCGTCCACGAGACGGCCGACGAGCGGATCGGTCCCGGCGCCTCCCACGAGCGGAGTCTACGGTCGCGCCACGACCGGCCCCGTCAGCCGAACCGTGTCATGAGCTGGCGGACGTTCGCGACGTAGCGCCGGGTGTCGGCGTACATGCCGTTGCGACGCACCGAGCCGAGGCCCTGGTAGTACCCGGCGACGGCCGTGTCGAAGTCCGCCTCCATCCGCTGCAGCTGGCGCAGGATCGCGACCCCGGCGGTGATGTTGTCCCGGGTGTCGAGAAGGTCGAGCGGCCGCCCGACGAGCTGGGAGGCCCAGGTGCCCGAGCTGGGGATGACCTGCATCGTGCCGATCGCGTTCGCCGGGGAGACGGCACGCTGGTTGAAGCCGGACTCCTGGTACGCGACAGCCTGCGCGAGCGCCGGGTCGACCCCCATCGCGACGGCCGTCGAGCGGACCAGCTGCTGGGTCTCCGCGCGGCTCGGCACGGATCGGGCGAGGAGGGCGTCGCGGTTCGCCGTGGCCGCGGCCACGGTGGCGCTGGGGTAGGTCCGGCCGGCGAAGGTGCTGGGCAGCGGTGCGGCGGCCGGTGCCGCTCCGGTCGGGATGGTCAGTCGCTGGCCGATGCGGATGAGCGCGCGGCTGCTCAGTCCGTTCGCCGAGACGATCCGGGCCGTGGTGGACCCATAGCGTGCGGCGAGCCCGGAGACCGTGTCCCCTGCCGCGACGACGTGGCTCACCGGGCCGGCCGGCGTCCCGGTGGGCGCGGCCGGCGTCGGCGCGGGTGCAGGGGTCGCGCCGTCGGCGGGGATGACGAGCGTCTGACCCGCGCGGATGAAGGCCCGGGCGTCGAGGCGGTTGGCCGCGACGACGGCGCCCACGGTGGTGCCGTAGCGGCGGGCGATGGCGGAGACGGTCTCGCCGGCGGCGACCACGTGGCTCCGCGCGCTCGCGCCCGGACGTGCCGCGGGCGCGGGCGTCGTGGCGGCGCCCGGACGGGGCACGACGAGCACCTGGCCGACGCGGATGAAGGCCCGGGCGTCGAGGCGGTTCGCGGCGACGACGGCGGCCACGGTGGTCCCGTAGCGGCGGGCGAGGGCGGAGACCGTGTCGCCGGCGACCACGACGTGCGTGCGCTCGACGTCCCGGGGGAGCTGAGGGGCCGCCGTCGGGGCGACCGGGCTGGTCCCCGGCGCGGCGGC
>JBDIAU010000079.1:0-7802 GCA_039812565.1 Beutenbergiaceae bacterium | reverse complement strand
CGGGTCCGCTGATGTTGTCGTCCGCGCACACGCGCCGGCCTCCCGTGAGCACCAGGCACGGGTCGGCCTCGAGGCGGTCGGCGTCGGTGAGGTCGTTGCCGACCAGTGCCGGGTCGGCGAGATGCGTCTGCAGGAGCCACTCCTCGCCGTCGGCGGTCCCGCGCGCGAGCTCGGTCGCGCCGTCGCTCGGCCGCACGCCCGGGCCGCCGGCCTGGCCGGCGACGAACGCGTCCCACGTCGCGCCGTCGGCCGGCGCGATGGTCGCGGCCATCGCGAGGAGGTCCTCCTCCGACGGCTCCGCCCCCGGCCCGGCGACGACCATCGTCACGGCGCCGCGCTCGTCGTGCGAGACGACCGCCCGCTGGCGGACGTCGGAGCCTGCCCAGGCCGGGCGCCACACCACGACCACACCCGGCCGACCACCGACGTCGACGGGGTGCCCCTCGGTCTGCGGGAGGGTCCGCTCGAGGGCCGCGAGGTCGACGACGTCGCCCGGCAGGGTCAGCGCGGACAGCGACCCCGCCGGCGCCGACCACCCCGCGACGTACGCCGTCGGCGGCCCGGGGACGACCCCCGAGCCGGGGACGACCGACGAGAGCAGGGCCAGGAGGACGTCCGCGTCGACGGACCCCACCACGCTCCACCCCGACGGGGGTCGGCTCACGCTCGGCGCCTGCGCACGGTCGGCGGCCGGCTCCGCCGCTCGTTCGAGCGCGACGAGCTCGTCGCGGGAGGCGTCGGGAGCGGACACCCGGACGGCGAGGTCCTCCCCACGCTCCACGACGAGGTCCGCCCACTGCCCGGCCGATGCGGGCGTGACGTACGCGAGCGCGCCGTCGACCTCGGTCTCCTGGGCAGTCCTGCCGTAGCCGGCCGCTGCCTGGTAGAGCCCGCCCTCGTAGTCGGCGAAGCCGGTCACGGAGACGGTCGCCGTCGTGCCGCCCGGTCCCTCGAGCACGGTGTACGGCTCGGTCGTGCCGCAGCAGTCGAGGCCCCAGTCCTGCTCCCGCGTCCCCCGCCCCGCGATGACCGGCTCCCAGCCCGCCGGGACGGCGTCCACCGTGAAGGGGTGGGCGTCGACGTCCGTCGCGGTGCTCGACGCCGGGCCGGCGCCGTGGTCGGCCGGGGTGCTGCAGCCCGCGAGGACGAGGACGCCCGCCACGACAGGGACGAGCCGGTGCCGCCGCATGCTCGCGAGTCTGCGCCCGACGCGGCCTGCCCGCCCGGGGACGTTCGTCCCTGCGTCGTGCAACGGTCACCTCGGGAACGTCCGTCGCTCTGGGCGCGTTGTCCTCCCGCGAGGCCGTCACCCCCAGGAGGCACAGCCATGGACGAGCGCGTCCGCACCGCGCTGCACCGCAGCCAGGTCATCGACATGACGACGACGGGGCGCCGCTCGGGCGTGCCGCGGCGGATCGAGATCTTTCTGCACCACGACGACGACGAGCTGTTCATCAGTGGGATGCCCCGCGCCGACCGGACCCGGGCCTGGATCCACAACATCACGGCGGACCCGCACGTGACGCTGCACCTCAAGCAGACGCTCGCCGCGGACGTGCCGGCGACGGCGCGCGTGGTCACCGACCCCGCCGAGCGGCGCCCCTACATCGAGGCGGCGGCGCGGCGGTGGCGTCGCACCGATGTCGACGCCATGCTCGCCCACTCCCCGCTCGTCGTCCTCACGGTGGACGACGGCGCCTGACGCCCGTCAGGCGCCGTCGCGGTCGGCGAGCACGCGGCGCAGCGTCTCCACGACCAGGGCGTGGTCCTCGCGCTGCGGGAGCCCGGAGACGACGACGGCGCCCACGACCCCCGTGCCGCGCACGATGATCGGGAACGCGCCGCCGTGGGCGGCGTACGTGTCGGGGTCGAGGCGGTACTTCTCCTCGAACGTCCGGCCCTGCGCGCGGCACTGGGCGCCGACGAGCAGCGAGCTGTGCCCGAAGCGCTGCACCACCCGGGCCTTGCGCCGCGCCCACTCGTCGTTGTCCGGCGCCGTGCCGGGCAGCGCGGCGTGGAACAGCTGCTGCCCGTTCCGGGTGATGTCGACGGTGATCGGGGCGGACGCCCGCCGCCCGGCCTCGACGAGGGCGCAGCCGAGCGTCCAGGCGACGTCGTTGTCGAAGGCGTCGAGCTGGAGCTCGTCCTCCTCCCGCTGCAGCGCGTCCAGGTCCTCCACGGTCATGCCGGCCCCCTCGTCGTCGTCGCGGACGTCCAGCATCTCGCGGATCGCGGAGCCGGCCGGCCGATCGGCGACGACGACCGCACGACGCCGCGGGTCGGGGCGCCCGGGTGGGGCGTGGCTCAGCGCCGCCGGTCGAGCTCGACGTCCTCGTCGGCCGGTCGGCCGGCGGCGCGCAGACGCCCCGTCTCGCTGCGCCAGTCCCGTAGGCCGACGACGGCGACCGACGCCGTCGGGAGCCGCACCCACCGCCCCGTGAGGGCCTCGACGAGCTCCTCCGCCGCGGGGTTGTGCCCGACGAGGGCGACGCTGGACACGTCGGCGGGTAGGCCGGAGACGACGTCGAGGAGGTCGTCCCCGGAGAAGGTGTAGGCGTCCGGCTCGACCCGGACCGGCGGGTCGGGCGAGAGCTCCGCGGCCACGAGCTCCCACGTCTGCAGGGCCCGAGCGGCGGGCGACACGACGGCGAGGTCGGGCGAGCCGAGATGGGTCGCGATCCACCGGCCGACCGCCGGCGCCTGCCGGCGGCCGCGGTCCGCGAGGGGTCGTTCGCTGTCGCCGAGCGGGACGTCCCAGTCCGACTTGGCGTGGCGGATCACGATCAGGGTGCGCTCCACGAGGCTCTCCTTCCGCGGGTCGTCACAGGACGTCCAGGCCGTTGAGGACCATCAGGGCGCCGAGCACGGCGAGCACGACGGCCATGACGACGGCGCTGTACCTCGTCATCCACCGGTCCGCGGCGTCGAGCACCGGCTGGGACCTGCTGCCGAAGAGGACGCGCGTCAGCAGCGGTGCGGCGACGCCGAGGCTCCCGACGACGGCGAACACCGCGAGCGCGGCGAGCTGCTGGATCACCACCGGGGTCGCCTCGGCGATCACGGTCGCGCCCGCGGCGACGAGGACGACGTTCTTCGGGTTCACGGAGCCGAGCAGGAACGCCAGGCCGAAGGCCCGGGCGGCCGTCATCGTGTCGATCGCCGCCATCCAGGGTGGGACCTTCGGGGCGTCTCCGCGCCGAGGCCGGCCGCGCCACTTCCGGACGGCCATCACGAGGAGCAGCACCCCGAGGACGACGGCGAGGACGTTCGTCCAGATCCCGGAGGCGTCCGCGAGCAGGGCCAGGTCAGCCAGGAGGAGAACCAGCGCCCCGGCGGTGACCAGCCCGGCGACCCAGCCGGCCAGGAACGCCCCCGACGTGCCGGGCGGTCGCTTCGTGACGAGGACGACGGCGAGGACGACCACCGGGGTCGAGGCGACGAGGAGACCGAGGGCGATCGGCAGGGACTGCACCACGGCGTCGTTCACTGGACCTCCGATGTCGACGCCGCGCGGGACGACGCCCCGCCCGGAGTCTAGGGCGGGCGGTGCCCGCCGCCGGGCGACGCCGTCGCCCGCGGCTAGCATCGGGCGGTGACCGAGCCGAGGGCGTCCGAGATCGCGCACAACCGGTCCCTGTGGGCGCTCATCAACGAGCGGTACACGGACGCCGCGGCCCAGACCCTGTGGACCCGGGCCGAACCCGTGTGGGGGCTCTTCGCCATCCCTGAGCGGGAGCTCGGTGTGCTCGGAGACGTGCGCGGCCTCGACGTCGTCGAGCTCGCGAGCGGGACCGCCTACGTCTCGGCCTGGCTCGCCCGCGCCGGGGCGCGTCCGGTGGCCGTGGACCTCTCGGGTGAGCAGCTGGCGACGGCACGGCGACTGCAACGGACCCTCGGACCGGTGTTCCCGCTGGTCCAGGGCGACGCCGAGCGAGTGCCCCTGGCGAGCGGCCGGTTCGACCTGGTGGTCAGCGAGCACGGCGCGGCGGCGTGGTGCGACCCCGAGCGCTGGCTGCCCGAGGCGGCCCGGTTGCTCCGGCCGGGCGGCCGGCTCGCCTTCCTCACGAACAGCAACCTCTCGGCCCTGTGCGTGCCCGCCGAGGAGGGGCTCGCGGAGGAGCGCCTCCTGCGCGGTCAGCGCGAGGCGTACAAGGTGCGCTGGCCGGGTGGCGGCGTCGAGTTCCACCCGTCGCACGGGGACTGGGTCCGCCTGCTGCGCCGCGCCGGGTTCGTCGTCGAGGCCCTCCACGAGCTCTACGCGCCGGCCGAGGGCGGCGACCACGAGTTCTACGAGATCGTCTCCCACGACTGGGCGAGCCGGTGGCCGGCGGAGGAGCTCTGGGTCGCGACCCGCACCTGAGCTGCCCGTCGCCTCAGCGCTGCGCCAGGTAGAGAGCCCGCGCGGGGCACAGGCGGATCGCCGTCCGAGCGACCTCCTCGTCGATGCGCGGCGCGACGACGATCGGGTATCCCCACTCGTCGAGGCGGATCGAGCCGGGCAGGAGGGACGCACAGACGCCGTGTGCGGTGCACGCCACCCGGTCCACGCGGAGGACGGGGGAGGCGACGGAACGATCAGCCGACGGCGGCACGGGACTCGCTCCTTCGGGACGGGTACCCGCACGCCCCTCCGGCGTGCAGGGAGAGGTGGGCGCCGAAGACCCGCAGGGCCGAGGCCGTGAACCGGCCCACGCCGTCCGGGAACCGGCACGCACCGCGGTCGGGCAGCAGCTCGACACGTCGCCGGACGCGGTCCTCGCCCGCGCGCGACGGACGCAGGACGACGTCGTCCCACTCCCGCGCGACGGCGGGCAGGCCGAACATGCAGGGCCCGCACTGACCCGCGGACTCCCCGGCGGCGTAGCGCAGCAGCTGGCCGACCACGTCGAGGGGGCAGGTCCACGGGTCGAGGACGGTGAGCACCCCCGGACCGACCGCCGCGCCGACCGTGGCGAGCGACTCGCGCGACCACTGCAGCCGGCCCGCCTCGTCGGGGCTCAGGAAGGCGCCGCCGAGGCCCCCGACCAGCACCGCGGGCGCGCCCGGGTGACGTCCGCCGGCGGCGTCGAGCAGCGAGCGGATCGGCACGCCCGCCTGGGTCTCGAGGACCCCCGGCGTCGCGACGTACCCGCTGACCGACACGAGCCGCGGCCCGGGCTCGGTGGGTGTGCCGTACGAACGGAACCAGGCGGCGCCGCGTTCCGCGATCTGCGCGACCCTCCACACGGTCTCGGCGTTGAGGACGAGCGTCGGGCGGATCCGCGCGCCGCGGCTGTCGCGTCCTCCGGTGACGACCGGGACACGCTTGGTCATCGGCCTCGCCAGGCCGCCCCCGGCGAGCGAGACCAGCGCGGACTCTTCGGAGGACACGTACCGCGGCGGCGCCTCGAGCACGTCGAGGCCTGCCGCGGACAGGAGCTGGGCCGTGCGGCTGCCCCGGTGCGCGGCGAAGAGGACACCGCGCCGTCGTCCGGCCGCCAGCAGGGTGGCGCCGTGGACGAGCTCGGACAGGTGGTGCTCCACCACCCAGCCGTCCTTCGCTGCCCCGATCTCGCCGTCGCACGCGTTGACGATCAGCTCTGCGTGGCTGGCCCGGGCGGCCCGGACCTTCGTGGCCGTGCTGAACGCCGCTCCCCCGCGCCCGGCGAGGCCGGCCGCGTCGAGGACGTCGGCGAGGGTGTCCGTCCGGGTCATGACCACTCCTGCTGGGCGACGGCGCGGCGACGCTCACGGTCGTGCGTCGTGACGTTGACGCGCCAGAGGACGGCACCAAGACCGACGACGCCGCACAGCGCCGTCGTCCACCGCAGCAGCGGCTCCGCGGCGGTTCCGAGCGCGACCCCGTGGACGACGGCGAAGCCCCAGAGGGCGTACGTGGCCCAGTGCACGGCACGCCAGGTGCGCTCGGCGATCCGATGGCGCAGCAGGGACGTCACGGTGACGGCGACGAGCAGGTCGACGGCGAGCGTGCCGAGGCCCACCCAGAGGGTGGCGTAGGACGACGTGAACGGGACGACCGCCGAGACGAGGTCGATCGACACGTACGTCTCGCCGACGGCCGTCGCGACGTGCGCGCCGATGAAGGCGAGCGTCGCCAGGGAGAGCCAGCGGTGGGTCGCCGCGGCGACGGTCGCGGAGTCGTCGTGGGGGCGGCGCCGGCCGGCGACCACGGTCCCGAGCACGACGACGGCGGTGAGCAGGACGATGCTTGCGATCCCCGCCGCACGGGAGGCGTACCAGAGCGCCTCGTTCATGCCGCCCACCTCCTCTCCAGCGACGGCCAGCCCGGAGTCACCCGGACCGACCCGTCCGCGCCGTCGAGCCGGGCGGGCACGCCGCGATCCGCCAGCCAGCTCGGAGCCGCTGGGCCGAGGACGATCGCGGCGGTCGATGCGGCGTTCGCCTCGAGCGCGGAGGCACCGGCGCAGGTCACCTGAGCCCAGGTGCCGGGCGCCGTCGTGCCGGTGCGCGGGTCGACGACGTGGTGCGCGACTCCCGCGCTCGTCGCCCAGCGGCGCAGCCGGGTGGACGACGTCGCGAGCGCCTGACCTGTCGTGGCCACCACCTGGAGCACCCTGCCGTCGGCCGCCTCGACGCCCACCTGCCAGCCGGCGTCGGGGACCGGGCCGGCGACGGCGACGTCGCCCCCCAGGTCGACGAGGAAACCGCCCGGAAGGAGCGTCGCAAGCAGGCGGGCGATGGTGTCGGCGGCGTGGGCCTTGGCCGTCGAGCCGAGGTCCAGGAGGCAGCCCGCCGGCACGGTCAGCAGGTCCGTCAGGTCGTCCAGGAGGACGGTCCGCCAGCCGGGGACGGCCGCTGCGCCTGCGGCGACCGCGGTGCGCCGCGCACGGACGACGGCGATGTCGGCGTCGTAGCCGGTGGCGACGACGGCCGCGCCGACCGTGGGGTCGACCAGCCCGCCGGTCAGGGCGGCGGCGCGCAGGGCGGCACGGACGTAGTCGCCGAGGATCTCCGACACGTGGGCGGTGGCCACCCCGTGCCGCGCTGCGGCCGCCAGGCGCGCGACCTCGGAGTCCGGACGGAATCGCGACGCTGCCGCATCGAGGGCACGGAGGTGGTCGAGGGCGAGGGCCCGCGCCTCCGGGAGCGCGGCCGCGTCGGTCGCGACGATGCGGTGCGACGTCCCGATCGCGGTGAAGCTCGTCGCCGCGAGGAGCGCCGTCATGATCCCGACGTCCGCGCGTGGGGCGCGGCGACGCCCGGCTGGATCGGCGCCACGGCCCCGAAGCCCGGCACGCGCTGAGTGACGGCGCCGTCGTCCGCGCCCGACCGGGCGCCGTCGTCGTCCGTGGACTCGGACGCGCCGGACGCGCTGACGGGGCTGGTGGACTCGCCCGACGCGGCCGTCTGCGCCGAGGCCAGGTGGGTGCCGACGACGCCGGTGCCGAACGCGGCGGCGACGACCAGGCCGGTCGTCAGCCGCCTCGCGGTGGCGAGTGGTCCGCTGGTGGTCCGCATCGGGGAGCCCTTCCGTTCGAGGATCTCCACCGTCGCAGGGGCGACTGAGCGGAGGCTGTGACGGAGGGGTCTGGGGCTGTGACTTCTCTCAGAGGCGGCTGTGGCAGCGGTCTCAGGCCGCAGCGGGGCACGCGAGCACGGCGCGGATCCGTCGCGCGTCGTCGAGGAGGGACGTCGAGGTCTCGCCGTCGATGCGGCCCGGCGTCTCCGCTGGTGTCGGAGCGGGGTGCTAGGATCGAACATGTGTTCGAGGCTAGCACGAGTGGTGCGGGACCGGTGACCCCGGTCCCGGGACCGTGCGCGACCGCCGCCGCTGCGGCGTC
>JBDIAU010000078.1:0-7824 GCA_039812565.1 Beutenbergiaceae bacterium | reverse complement strand
CCCGGCGACCTCGAGCACGGCGCTGCGCGACTCAGCCATGACGACCCTCCCTCTCTCCGACCTCGGACGGCACGCTGACTGCGTGACGCCCGACCCGTTCTCATCCAGGAACTAATACCCCCCGGGGGTATATTCCGGATCTCGGCACGGCGTCCCCGGGGCGCCGTGCCGAGACCGGGCTACCCGAGCACGTCGAGGCGCTCGGCCGTGACCGCGTAGGCGCGGTCGAACCCCGCCACCGCGATCGCCTCGACCGCGCCGACCGCGCCGACCGCCTCCCAGCCGGTGCCGTCCGTCGAACGCCACGCCCGGCCCTGGACGTCCACGCCCCACAGCGAGCCGTCCGGCCCGGCGGCGAGGAGGACGAGGGTCGGCGCGCCGTCGACGACGGCGAAGCTCGCGCCCTCGTCCACGCTGCGCTGCAGGCCTTCCGACGTCGTCGCCCACACCCCCTCGGGCGTGACCGCGAGGGCGGCGGGAGCGATGGCGGCGCCCGGCCTGAACCGGGCACCGCCGTCGTCGGAGACGAGCAGGCCCGTCCGGCCGTCGTACCCGACCACGAGCCGACCGTCGCTCGCGAGCGCATGGAAGTCGACCTCGCCCTGCAGCGCGACCGAGCGCCACGTGCTGCCACCGTCGTCGCTGGCGAGCAGGCCGACCGGGTCGGGCAACGACGATCCGGCGCCAGGGTGACCGGACGAGGCCAGACGGTCCGTGCCGGGCACCCCGGTGAACCCCATGAGGTCCACGGACCCGTCCCCGACGCGGGTGACCCCGCCGTCCAGGTCGAGGGCCACCACGCCCGTGTGCGTCCCCGCCAGGAGGGCCCCGTCCGAGCCGACTGCCAAGCCGTGGACGTGATCCAGCGGGGTACGCAGGGCCACGGAGTCGACGCCTGCCGCCGGCGCGCTCGAGGCGGAGCCCACCGGGGACGACGGCGCGGGCGCCGCCGACGGAGCGGGCGGCGTCGACGCGCAGCCCGAGACGATCGCGAGCACGACCGGGAGCCCGAGCAGCCGCGCGGTGCGATGCGTGCTCATGACCCCAGCAGCTCGCGCATCGCGTCGATCTCGGCGCTCTGCGTCGTGATGATCTGCTGAGCCAGAGCCAGCGCGGCCGGGTCGGCGCCGTCGGCGAGCTCGTCCTCGGCCATCTCGATCGCGCCCTCGTGGTGGCCGATCATCAACGTGAGGAAGGCTGCGTCGAACGCCGCGTCGCGCGACCCCTCGAGCTGGGCCATCTGGTCCTCACTCATGGCGCCCGGCATCGTCTCGCCGTGCTCCATCGGCGCCATCGCGGAGCCCTCGGGCGGCACCTCCGCGTCCCAGTCCTCGAGCCAGCCGCTCATCAGGTCGATCTCGGGCTGCTGAGCAGCGGCGATGGCGTCGGCCAGGGCGAGGACGTCGGGGTCCGTCGTCCGCTCCGGCGCCATCCGCGCCATGTCCACCGCGTCGCGGTGGTGAATGATCATCATCTGGGCGAACGCGACGTCGGCCTCGTTGAACGCCGCGGCGTCTTCGGGCTCCGACGTCGACGTCGACGACGCCGTGGGGTCGGCGGTCCCCGGATCGACGGGCGCCGGGTCCGAGCAGCCGGCCGCGGTGACGGCGAGCAGGGTGGCGCCGGCCAGGGCGACGCGGGTGCGGGTGGTCAGGGCATGGGTGATCACGGTCGGGGTCATCAGGGTCTCTCCAGGGTCCTGCGGGACGTGGGCGCGGCGACGGTCCCGTCCTCCCGGCAGGGGGACGGGCGGCGTCGGGCCCTCCTACGTCCGCAGGACGCAGAGCGTGGCGAGGGAGGGGGAGCGGAGCGCCCCCAGCGCGCGGGAGCCGACGACGGCGAAGCTCCCGATCGCGGTAGCGGCGCCGGCCGCGGACGGCGCGCGAAGGAGGCGCGGGCGCGCGAGCATCAGGCCACCGACGAGCCCGGTCAGGGCGACGAGGCAGCCGACGAGGACGTCGTCGTGGCCCCTCTCGCCATGTCCGCCCTCACGGTCGACGTGATCGGCGGCGACGCCTGAGGATGCCGACGCGCTCGTGGTCGCGGCCATGGTGTCGAGGCCGTGCCCCGCCGGGCCGACGTGCTGGTGCGACCCGGACGCGGGCGGGTCGGTCAGGGCCAGGTCGTGCGTCGTCCCCATGTGGACCAGGACGAAGACAGCCAGGACGCCGAGCAGCAGAGCCACCGGGCCGACGGCCAACCGCCGTCCCGCCCACCGGTCCGCAGAGCCCTCCATCGCAGGCATCTTCCCGTCGCTACCCGCGCGTGTCCACCGGCGCCTCGCCGACGCTCAGGCCACCTGCTCGTGCTCGGGGCAGTCGAGGCGCAGCGCCACCGGCGGCAGGGGGGCGTCGAGGAGGGCGCACCTCGGGGTGGTGTCGCCGGTGCGGTCGAAGAAGCGGCAGGTCGTGCATGTCCGGGCGACCGTGATCACCCCGGCGCGCTGGAGGGCGCCGATGACGTCGAGCACGGCGGCGTACGTGGTGTCGCGGCGGTCGGCAGAGAGCTCGCCGAGTGCCGCCTCCATAGGGGCGTCCCACCGGGGGGTGGAGCGCAGGAGGTTCTGGCCGGCCTCGGTCAGCCCGAGCGGGCCGCGGCTGCTCGGGCCGGCGGCCTCGACCAGACCCTTGCGTCGCAGCGTCGCCACGGCGTCGGAGACCGTGGGTGCGGTGAGGTCGAGCTCCTCGGCGAGCGCGCCCACCCGCCGCCGTGGCGCGGGCGCGACGTCGAGGGTCTCGAGCACGGAGAGCTGGGTGGGCGAGAGGCCCAGCGCGTATGCGGCGTCCCAGCGGAGCACCCGGACGGCGTGCGCCAGGCGTTCGACGGCGTCCGCGAGGTTCCGCGGTGCCACCGAGGCGGGTCCGACGCCCTCGGTCGGGCTACCAGTCACCGGCTGCGGCGTAGGCACGGGTCCAGAGTGCCACCTGGAGGGTCACGGCCTTGAACCACGCCTGCCACATCGCCTCGACCTGCTCCGGCCCGGCCCCGCCCGCGGCGAGGAACGGCCGGACGGTCGCGGTGATCGGGTAGACGAGCGCGACGAGGTAGCGCAGCGGCACGATCGGCGCGGCGTCGACCTCGTCGGTGAGGTTCTTGCGGGCACGGGTGTGCCGGAGTGCGATCTCGTGCTGGTAGGCGAGCCACTCGTCGTCGTACGTCCTCGTGCACGTGTCCCGGATCCACTGGCCGAAGCGCTCGCGGACCTGCGCGAGGTACTCGGGGATCGGCACGCCGTCGGGGCCGGCGAACGTGCTGACGAGGAACGGGTGGGACCCGACGAACCCGTACCAGACGTCGAGCACGTCGTCGACCTGACCGTCGAGCACCACGCCCGCGTCGCGGAGCGCGACGACGTCGGCCGCCTCGAGGAGAACGGCCTGGCGGAGCAGGTCCAGCTCCTCCGGCGTGACCGGGGACGGTCCGACCTGCCCGTACGTGTAGCCCTTCACGACACCCTCCCTGAGAGTTAGGAGTCCTAACCCGCCCATGGTAGGACCGAGGCTCTTTTGGCGCGAGCACGGAGCGCGGGGAGGTCTGCGAGGATCGGCCGATGGCTGCGCTGTACCGGTCACCCGCGGCCGCCGCGGAGGTGAGGCGGTGGTGCGCCGACGGGCTGCGGGTCTGGTCGACGCCACACGAGGACCTCGTGCTCCCGACGTCCCTGGGCCCCACGCACCTCGTCGCGCTCGGTGGGGGCCCCCGAACCTGTCTCTACCTGGCGGGCACGAACTTCAACGCCGCGACGAGCACGACGATTCTCGACGCTCTGGCGGCGACCGGGCGCACGGTGGTGTGCGCGGACCTCCCCGGCCAGCCGGGCCTGAGCGCCGCCGGTCGGCCGGTGGACGAGGAGCGCGCGTATGCCGCCTGGCTCCACGAGGTCATCGGGCACGTCGGCCGGAGGTCCGGCGGGGGTGCACCGGTCGTCGTCGGCCACTCGCGCGGCGCGGCGGTCGCGCTCACCGCCGACCCGAGCGTCGTCGCTGGTCTCGTCCTCGTCGACCCCGCCGGCCTCGCCCGAGTCCGCATCGGCCTCAGGATGCTGGCGGCCACCGTGGCCTGGCTCGCGCGGCCCGACGCCGCCCGCGCCCGCGCCGTCGTGGCGGGGATGCGCGGGAGCCGGACGGTGACCTCCGAGTCCGATCCGATCGTCGAGTGGATGGCCCTCGTGGCGCGGTGCACCCGGACGACGGGAGCGCCCGGGCCGCTGCCCGCCGACGTCGTCGGCCGGTGGCGCGGCCGACCGGTGCGGGTGGCGGTCGGGGCGGAGGACGTGTTCTTCCCGCCACCCGCGCTTGCCCGTGCCTCGAGGGCGTGGCTCGGCGTCGATCCGACGGTCCTGCCCGGCGTCGGCCACCTGAGCGTCGACGAAGACCCTGAGGGCGTGGCGGCGCTGGTCGACGGTCTGCCTCGATTCGGCCGGGAGTAGCCGAGCACATCGCGGGTAGTCGAGGAACGAACGACGGGGAGACCTGAGCGAGGGAGGACCCATGACCTCGAGATCCGACGGCGCCGTCGGTCACGGCGCTGAACAGACCCACGACGGCGCCGCGCGGAGTCGCTACCTGCGGTTCGCGGCCATGATCGTGACCTCGACCACGGTGATGTTCCTGCTCACCTACACGAACGTGTTCACCGTCGCCCACATTCGCTTCAGCGAGGAGCGTGTCTACATGGCGCTGCTCATGGGCGCCGCCATGGCCGTGGTGATGCTCGGCTTCATGTGGGGGTCGATGTACTCGAACGTTCGCGTCAACGCCGCGGTCATCGTCGCCGCGCTCGTCCTCGGGGCCGCAGCGTTGTGGCTGTCCCGCTCCCAGGCATGGGTGGAGGACCAGGCGTACATGCGCGGGATGATCCCGCACCACTCCATCGCGATCCTCACCAGCGAGCGTGCGCAGATCGAGGACCTGCGCGTCCGCGAGCTGGCGGACGGCATCACGGCGACGCAGCGCGAGGAGATCGCCGAGATGGACTGGCTCATCGCCGACATCGCCGAGAACGGACCGGCCACCACCCCGGAGGACGCCGAGAGCCGGCCGGTGCCCGCGTTCGGTGGCTGACCGCCGGGTGGCGAAGCCGCGACGTCCGACGCCGCCGCGGGTCGGCCCGCGCTCTCAGGACAGGTCGAGCCGCGCCAGCTCCCCGCGCGAGGTGACGCCGGTCTTCGCGAAGCAGTTCCGCAGGTGGTAGGCGACGGTGCGCGGCGAGACCCAGCACAGGGCCGCGACCTCCTTGTTGGACATCCCCTGGCTCACGAGCTGGGCGACCTGGCGCTCCATCGGCGTCAGCCGGACCTGGCTCGTGACGTCGCGCTTGCGGGCCGTCTCCCCGGAGGCCCGCAGCTCGTGGGCCGCCCGGGCGACGAACGGCTCGGCACGAAGGTCCTCGAAGACCTCCAGCGCCGCGCGCAGGTGCGGGCGCGCGTCGACGCGCTGCTGAGACCGGCGGAGCTGCTCGCCGAAGGCCAGGTGCGCGCGGGCGAGCTCGTAGGGCCGGTCGGCGCCGTCGAGGTGGACGAGGGCGGCCTCGTACAGGCGCGGCGCGTCCGCCGGCGAGGCGATCAGGGCCCGCCCGAGGTCGGCGACGCCGAGCGCCCACGGCCACCGGGTCGCCGACGCGAACTGGGCGAGCTCGTCGACCCACGCCGTCGCCTGCGGCACGGCACCCGCGCGCACCGCGGCGTCGATCCGTTCCAGAGCCGCCATCCGGGTGAGGGCGGGGATCCGCATCTGGCTGAGCTGGTGGTGCGCGGTGGCCGTCTCCCCGGCGAGCGCCGCGCGGACGCCGGTCGCCCAGCGCCGCACGTCGCGGGTCGGCCCGGCGAGGATGCCGATCGGGTGCTGGTCGACGACGGCGTCGAGCTGCGCGACCAGGTCGTCGTGCCGGTCCTCGCCCCGCAGGGCGGCGACGAGCGCCAGCAGGGCCGACGGCGTGGCGGACAAGGCCGTTTGACCTGCGCTGACGCTCAGGGAGCGGGCCTCCTCCGCCGCGCTCACGACGTCGGACCAGCGCCCCGCCAGCAGGAGCGGGAACGCGAGGCGAGGGAGCGCGTACAGCACGCCCATCGCGGCGGACCGGTCCCGGGCCGCCCCGAGCATGGTCGCGAAGCACCGCTCGGCGGCGGCGTCGTCGCCGATGTGCAGGGCCGCCTGGCCGAGGTGCGCCAGCACGTCCGGCGGGGCGTTCGAGACGTCGCCGTCCATGGCCTGGCGTAGGCCCTCGACGGCGTCGACCCACCGTCCCTGCGACGCCGCGGTCATCGCGACCAGGAGGCGTCTGAGGCGGTGCGTGACGTCGCCCTCGCCCGCGCTGTCGCCAACGGCGACCGCCGTGACCGGGAGCACGGCGCCGCTGTCGCCACCGTAGGCGGCGAGCCCGGCGGCGGCTACGGCGAGGTCGAGCGCGCGCTCGGGCGCCCGGTCGGCGACCTCGACGGCGGCGGCGACGAAGATGCGGTGCGCCGCGGGCCCGGAGCCGAGGTTGACCTCGATCCGCCCACGCAACCGGTCGACGTCGGCCCGCAGCACCGGGTCGCCGGTCTCGATCCTCGCCGCAGCGGCCAGCGCCCGGGCCCGCGACGTCTGCCCGGCCTCCCAGGCGGTGCGCGCCGCGGCGTGACGCCGCGCAGACCGCGCAGGGGCGCCCGGGGTCAGCTCCGCCGCCCGCTCGTAGGCGTCCGACGCGGCCGCGTACCCGCCGCGTCGCTCGGCCCGCAGCCCGACACCCTCGAGGTCCGTGGCGAGGCCGGCGTCGGGGCCCACCGTCGCCGCCGCGCCGTGCCAGGTCCGACGGTCCGGCTCGTCCGTGCCCTCGAGCGCCGTCGCCAGGGCGCCGTGGACCAGACGTCGTTCACGGCCGGTCGCGCCCTGGTAGACCGCCGAGCGCACCAGGGGGTGCCGTACCCGCAGGGCGCCCCCGTCCCGCACCACGAGGCCCGACGCCTCCGCCTGGTCCAACGCCCCCTCGTCGAGGCCCACGACGGCGGCCGCCCGGCTCACGGTGGCGACCTGTCCGGAGTCGTCCGCCGCGGCGATCAGCAGCAGCGTCTGCGCGTCCGGGGGGAGCCGCCGCGCGCGGTCGAGGAAGGTCCGCTCGAGGCGCGCCGTCAGCGGCAGCTGGGCCGGGATCGGGGCGTCCCCGGCCAGCTGGGTCGGGGTCAGGGCCGCGGCGAGCTCGACCAGGGCCAACGGGTTCCCTTCGCACTCGTTCACCAGCCGGTCCGCCACGTCGTGCGCGACCGACGCCGCCGCGGTGCCGCGCAGGAGTGCGAGCGCCGACGACGTGTCGAGACGGCCGACCCGCAGCGTCGGCACGCCGTCGGGGGCGAACGCCGTCGTCATCCCGTCCCGGACCGCGAAGACCACGGCCACCCGGTCCGCGTCCAGGCGCCGGACCGCGAACAGCAGGGCGTCCACCGACGCCGCGTCGAGCCAGTGCGCGTCGTCGACGACGGCGAGCACCGGCCGCGCCTCCGCGGCCTCCGTCAGCAGCGACAGCGTGGCGAGCCCCACGAGGAACGGGTCGACGCCGTCACCGCCGACCAGCCCGAACGCGACGCCCAGCGCGCGGGCCTGCGGGTCGGGGATCAGGTCCAGGTGCGGCAGGAGGGGTCGCAGCAGCCGGTGGAGGGCGGCGTACGCCAGCGGCGACTCCGACTCGAGGCCCTGGGTCCGCAGCACCCGGGCATCGCTCGAGGCGTGGACGAGGTCGTCGAGCAGAGCCGTCTTGCCGGCGCCGGGGTCCCCGTGGAGCACCATCGCTCCGGCGTGGGACTGCGCCGCGCGGGCCACGAGCTCCGCGAGGACGGCTCGTTCGGCGTCG
>JBDIAU010000077.1:0-7850 GCA_039812565.1 Beutenbergiaceae bacterium | reverse complement strand
ACGCAGGCCGAGTCCCCGGAGTGGATCCCGGCCTCCTCGATGTGCTCCATCACGCCGCCGAGGAAGAGCTGCTCGCCGTCGTAGAGGGCGTCGACGTCGATCTCGATGGCGTCGTCGAGGAAGCGGTCGATGAGCAGCGGCGCCGCGATGTACGCGCGGGCCGCGTCCGTCACCGTGTGCCGGTCGACGTACGCGCGCAGCTGCTCGACCGAGTAGACGATCTCCATGCCGCGCCCGCCGAGCACGTACGACGGCCGCACCAGCACGGGGAAGCCGATCCGCTCGGCGACGGCGATCGCCTGCTCCCCCGTGGTCGCCGTGCCGAACGCGGGGGCCGGCAGGCCCGCGGTCTGCAGGACCGCGCCGAACGCGCCCCGGTCCTCGGCGGCGTGGATGGCGGCGGGCGGCGTGCCGAGGATCGGCAGGCCCGCCTCCTCCAGCCGGGCGGCGAGCGAGAGCGGCGTCTGCCCGCCGAGCTGGACGACGAGCCCGGCGACCGGCCCGGCCGCGAGCTCCGCGTGGTAGACCTCGAGGACGTCCTCGAAGGTCAGCGGCTCGAAGTAGAGGCGGTCCGAGGTGTCGTAGTCCGTGGAGACGGTCTCGGGGTTGCAGTTGACCATCACGGTCTCGAACTCGTCGCGCAGCGCGAGCGTCGCGTGCACGCACGAGTAGTCGAACTCGATGCCCTGGCCGATCCGGTTGGGCCCCGAGCCGAGGATGAGGACCGCCGGCCGCTCGCGGGGCGCCACCTCGGTCTCGGTGTCGTAGCTCGAGTAGTGGTACGGCGTGCGGGCGGCGAACTCGGCGGCGCACGTGTCGACCGTCTTGAAGACGGGCCGCAGGCCGAAGGCGTGCCGCACCTCCCGGACGGTCTGCTCCGACAGCCCACGGATCCGGCCGATCTGGGCGTCGGAGAAGCCGTGCCGCTTGGCGTGGGCGAGGAGGTCCGGGCCGAGCGCCGGCGCCGCGGCCACCTCCGCCGCCACCTCGTCGATGAGGAGCAGCTGGTCGAGGAACCACGGGTCGATCGCCGTGGCCTCGTACAGCTGCTCCAGGCTGGCCCCGCCCCGGATGGCCTGCTGGACCTCGACCAGCCGGTGCTCGGTGGGCGTGCGGACAGAGCGCAGCAGCGCCGCCGTCGCCTCGGCGTCGGGCGCCGGACCGTCCCAGTGGAAGACGGCGCCGCCCTTGTCGATGGAGCGCATCGCCTTCTGGAGCGCCTCGGTGAAGTTGCGGCCGATGGCCATCGCCTCGCCGACGGACTTCATCGTGGTCGTCAGGGTCGGGTCCGCCGCGGGGAACTTCTCGAACGCGAACCGGGGCACCTTGACGACGACGTAGTCGAGCGTGGGCTCGAACGACGCGGGGGTGGAGCCGGTGATGTCGTTCGGGATCTCGTCGAGGGTGTACCCCACGGCGAGCTTCGCGGCGATCTTGGCGATCGGGAAGCCCGTGGCCTTCGACGCCAGGGCCGAAGACCGCGAGACGCGCGGGTTCATCTCGATGACGACGACGCGCCCGGTGGTGGGCTCGACGGCGAACTGGACGTTGCAGCCGCCCGTGTCGACCCCGACCTCCCGGATGATCGCGATGCCGATGTCGCGCAGGCGCTGGTACTCGCGGTCCGTGAGGGTGAGGGCGGGGGCCACGGTCACCGAGTCGCCGGTGTGCACGCCCACCGGGTCCACGTTCTCGATCGAGCACACCACCACCACGTTGTCCGCGTGGTCGCGCATGAGCTCGAGCTCGAACTCCTTCCACCCGAGGATCGACTCCTCGAGGAGCACCTCGGTGGTCGGCGAGTAGTGCAGCCCGGCGCCGGCGATCCGCCGCAGGTCCTCCTCGTCGTAGGCGATGCCGGACCCCAGCCCGCCCATCGTGAACGACGGCCGGACCACGAGCGGGTAGCCGAGGTCGTCCACCGCCGCGAGCACCTCGTCCATCGTGTGCGCGATGACGCTGCGGGCGCTCTCGGCGCCGCAGCGCTCGACGACGCCCTTGAACGCCTCGCGGTCCTCGGCGAGGTGGATGGACGCCGTGTTCACGCCGATCATCGCGACGCCGTAGCGCTCGAGCACGCCCGCCTCGTCCAGCGCGATGGCCGTGTTCAGGGCCGTCTGGCCGCCGAGGGTCGGCAGGATCGCGTCGGGCCGCTCCTTCGCGATGATCGACTCGACCACCTCGGGCGTGATCGGCTCGACGTACGTCGCGTCCGCGAACTCGGGGTCCGTCATGATCGTCGCCGGGTTCGAGTTCACCAGGACGACGCGCAGACCCTCCGCCTTGAGCACCCGGCACGCCTGGGTGCCCGAGTAGTCGAACTCGCAGGCCTGGCCGATGACGATCGGGCCGGACCCGATGACGAGGACGGAGGACAGGTCGGTGCGGCGGGGCATCAGGCCACCTCGGGGGCGTCGGCGGGCGTGCCCGCGGCGTCGGTCGTGGTCGTGGTGCCGCGCATCAGCTCGAGGAACCGGTCGAACAGGTACGCGGAGTCGTGCGGGCCGGCCGCGGCCTCGGGGTGGTACTGGACCGAGAACGCCGGCAGGTCGAGGCAGCGCAGGCCTTCGACGACGTCGTCGTTGAGACCCACGTGGGAGACGACGACGCGGCCGTACCGGCCGCCGTCGTGCGGCGCCGTCGCGACCTCGCCGAGCGGGGCGTCGACGGCGAACCCGTGGTTCTGCGACGTGATCTCCACCTTGCCCGTGGCGATGTCCTTGACCGGCTGGTTGATGCCGCGGTGGCCGTAGACCAGCTTGTAGGTGCCGAACCCGAGGGCGCGGCCGAGGATCTGGTTGCCGAAGCAGATGCCGAAGTACGGGATGCGGCGGTCGAGGACCTCGCGCAGCAGGGCGACCTCGCGCACGGACGCGTCAGGGTCGCCCGGGCCGTTGGAGAAGAACACCCCGTCGGGGTTGCGGGCCAGGACGTCGTCGATGGTCGACGTCGTCGGCAGCACGTGGACGCGGATGCCGCGCTCGGCCAGGCGGTGGGGCGTCATCGCCTTGATCCCGAGGTCGACGGCGACCACCTCGGCGAGCGGCTCGGCGCCCTCGAACGCCCCGCACGGCTCGACGACGTACGCCTCCTCGACCGTCACCTCGGCGGCCAGGTCCGCCCCGACCATCTGCGGCGAGCGCCGGACCCGCTCGACGAGCTCGGCGACGTCGCCCTCGGACGCCGCGGCGCCGGCGGCGGGCAGGGCCTCGCCGGAGAAGATGCCGGCGCGCATGACGCCCAGCTCGCGCAGGTGCCGCGTGAGCATCCGGGTGTCGAGGCCGGAGATCCCCACGACACCCTGCGCGACGAGCTCCTCCTCCAGGCCGCGCGTCGCGCGCCAGCTGGAGGCGCGACGGGCCGGGTCCCGGACCACGTAGCCGGCCACCCAGATCCGGCGGGACTCCGGGTCCTCGTCGTTGACGCCGGTGTTGCCGATGTGCGGCGCCGTCATCACGACGATCTGGCGGTGGTAGGAGGGGTCGGTGAGCGTCTCCTGGTAGCCGGTCATGCCGGTGGCGAAGACGATCTCGCCGAAGGTGGCGCCGCGGGCGCCGTACGCGGTGCCTCGCAGCACCGTGCCGTCCTCCAGGACGAGCAGGGCGGGCTCGGCGGTGCGCGTCATGGCTGCTCCTCGTCGGTGCGGGCGGGGGCGGGGGTGGGGCAGGCGGCGGTCGGGGCGGGGTTCACCGGGCCGCCCGCGGCCCGGTGAGCGGGTCGGCGACGGCGTCGAGCACCGTCGCGCGGCCGCGCAGGAAGGTCGCGACCACGCGCGAGGTGAGCGTGCGGCCCTGGAACGGGGTGTTGCTGCTCGCCGTCGCCTGGGTGGCGGCGTCGACCGTCCAGCGGGCGGCCGGGTCGACGAGCGTGAGGTTCGCCGGCTCGCCGACGGCGATCGGCCGGCCCTGGTCCTCGACGAGGCCGATCCGGGCGGGCGCCGTCGACATGACGCGGGCCATGTCGGACCAGTCGAACGGCCCGTAGTCGCCGCTGAGCATGGTCTCGGCGACGACGGCGAGCGCGGTCTCGAGCCCGGTCATCCCGAACGCGGCCGCGGCCCACTCGCAGTCCTTGTCCTCGTCGGGGTGCGGCGCGTGGTCCGTGCCGACGACGTCGATCGTGCCGTCCGCGAGGCCGTGGCGCAGGGCGAGGGTGTCCTCGTGGGTGCGCAGCGGCGGGTTGACCTTGAAGCGCGGGTCGTAGCCGCGCGCCTCCTCGTCGGTGAGGGCGAGGTGGTGCGGCGTCGCCTCGGCGGTGACGCGGATGCCGCGGGCCTTGGCCCACCGGACGATGTCGACGGAGCCCGCCGTCGAGACGTGGAGGACGTGCACCCGCGAGCCGACGTGCTCGGCGAGGAGGACGTCGCGGGCGATGATCGCCTCCTCCGCGACGGCCGGCCAGCCGGCGAGGCCGAGCTCCGCGGAGACGATCCCCTCGTGCATCTGGGAGCCCTCGGTGAGGCGCGGGTCCTGGGCGTGCTGCGCGATGACGCCGTCGAAGGACTTCACGTACTCCAGCGCGCGGCGCATGACGCCCGGGTCTGCGACGCACCTGCCGTCGTCGGAGAACACCCGGACGCGGGCCGCGGAGGCGGCCATGGCGCCGAGCTCGGCGAGGCGCTCCCCGCCGAGGCCCACGGTGACGGCGCCCACCGGGTGCACGTCCACCCACCCGGCGTCGCGGCCCAGCCGCCAGACCTGCTCGACGACGCCCGCGGTGTCGGCGACCGGCGTCGTGTTCGCCATCGCGTGGACGGCGGTGTAGCCGCCGAGGGCGGCCGCCCGCGTGCCGCTCGCCACGGTCTCGGCGTCCTCCCGGCCGGGCTCGCGCAGGTGCGTGTGCGGGTCGACGAGGCCCGGCAGCGCGACGAGGCCCTCGGCGTCGACGGTGACGGTGTCCCGGCCGGCCTGGCTGCGGGCCGCTGCGCCGACGGCGCGGATGACGCCGCCGTCGAGCAGGAGGTCCGTGGGGCTGCCGCCGAGCGGGGCGGCGCCGCGCAGGAGGTAGGTGGTCACGAGGCGCCTCCGGGGCTCGGGACGGCCGGCGCGTCGGAGCCGGCGAGGAGGAGGTAGAGCACGGCCATCCGCACGGCGACGCCGTTGGCCACCTGCTCCACGATGGTCGACCGCGGGGAGTCCGCGGCCTGCGAGGAGATCTCCAGGCCGCGGTTCATGGGGCCGGGGTGCATGACGATGGTCCGCTCGGGCAGCGCGGCCAGGCGGGCGGCGTCGAGGCCGTAGAGACGGGTGTACTCCTGCGGGCTCGGGAAGAAGCCGCCGCCCGCTGAGCTCATCCGCTCGCGCTGGACGCGCAGCATCATCACGGCGTCGGGGCGGTGCTCCGCGAGCGTGCGGTCGAGGTCGTAGGAGACGGCGCCGGGCCAGGTCTCGACGCCGACCGGCACGAGCGTGGGCGGGGCCACGAGGACGACGTCGGCGCCGAGCGTGTGCAGGAGCTGGACGTTCGAGCGGGCCACCCGGGAGTGCAGGATGTCGCCGACGATGACCACGCGGACCCCCGAGAGGTCCGAGCCGTGCGGGCGGGCGACCAGGTGGCGCCGCATCGTGTACGCGTCGAGCAGCGCCTGCGTCGGGTGCTGGTGGGTGCCGTCGCCCGCGTTGACGACCGGCGCGTCGATCCAGCCGGAGTGCGCGAGGCGGTACGGGGCGCCGGAGGCGGAGTGCCGGATGACGACGGCGTCCGCGCCCATCGCCTGGAGGGTCTGGGCGGTGTCCTTGAGCGACTCGCCCTTGGACACGCTCGAGCCCTTGGCGGAGAAGTTGATGACGTCCGCCGAGAGGCGCTTGGCCGCCGCCTCGAAGGAGATCCGGGTGCGCGTCGAGTCCTCGAAGAAGAGGTTGACGACGGTGCGTCCCCGCAGGGTGGGCAGCTTCTTGATCTCGCGGGACTGGGTCTGGGCCATGGCCGCCGCGGTGTCGAGCACCTGGACGGCGGCGGCGGTGTCGAGGTCCTCGGCGGAGAGCAGGTGGCGCATCAGCGGGCCCCCTCCTCGGTGGGCTCGGGCCCGCCGGAGATGACGACGGCGTCCGTGCCGTCGACCTCGGCGAGCAGGACGTGGACGCGCTCGGACTGAGCGGTCGGGAGGTTCTTGCCGACGTAGTCGGCGCGGATCGGCAGCTCGCGGTGGCCGCGGTCGACGAGGACGGCGAGCTGGACGGCGCGCGGCCGGCCGATGTCGGAGATCGCGTCGAGGGCGGCCCGGATGGTCCGACCGGAGTAGAGGACGTCGTCGACGAGGACGACGACGCGGTCGTCGATGCCCGAGGCGGGCAGCCGCGCCGGGCTGAGCGTCCGGGTGGGGTGCCGCCGCAGGTCGTCGCGGTACATCGTGACGTCGAGGGTGCCGGCGATCGCGGCGGGCTCGATCCCCGGCTCGACGGCGGCGATGCGCTGGGCGAGGCGCTCCGCGAGGGGGCCGCCGCGGGTGGGGATCCCGAGGAGCACCACGTCACCGGCGCCGCGGTTGCGCTCGATGATCTCGTGGGCGATCCGGGTGAGTGCGCGACCGATCTCCTCCGTGGAGAGGACGGTCCGCCCTCGGGGCTGGGCAGCGGCCATCGGTGGTGCCTCCTTCCCCGCCTCTCGGGACGGGCTTAAAGGATCGGGGACCGCGGGCTACCTTACCGTGCCGTCGTCCGCGCCCGACCCGTAGCGGTGACCGGCGCCGTCGGGGCGGCGAGCCGCGCGCCGGCCGGGCGCGTCGTCGTCGTCATGCCAGGAGCGCCGGCTTGAGCTGGACCACCCGGCCGAGCAGGCCGTTGACGAACGAGGGCGAGTCGTCGGTGGACAGCGTCCGCGCGAGCTCCACCGCCTCGTCGACCGCGACCGCGTCGGGGACGTCGTCGTTGAAGAGGACCTCCCAGACGCCGACGCGCAGGATGGCCCGGTCGACGGCGGGCATCCGGGCCAGGCTCCAGCCGCGGGAGTACGTCGAGAGGATCTCGTCGATCCGGTCCCGGTGGGCCTGCACCCCCTCGACGACGTCGACGGCGTACTGCGGTAGCGGTGCCTGCGTCCCGGGCTGGCGGACGCGCTCGGCGAGCAGCGCGACGACGTCGGTGCCCGGCCGCTGGTCGGCCTCGAAGAGCACGTCGACGGCGCGCTTGCGCGCCTTGGAGCGGGCGCTCACCTCAGACCTCCCCGGCCGCGGCGGACGTGCTCAGCTGACCCGGCCGAGGTAGTCACCGGTGCGGGTGTCGACCTTGACCTTCGTGCCGATCTCGAGGAACAGCGGGACCTGGATCTGGTACCCGGTCTCGATGGTGGCGGGCTTGGTGCCGGCGGAGGAGCGGTCGCCCTGGAGGCCGGGCTCGGTGTACGTGATCTCGAGGACCACCGAGGTGGGCAGCTCGACGTAGAGGGGCGTGCCCTCGTGGATCGCGACGATGACGTCCTGGTTCTCCAGGAGGAAGTTGGCGGCGCTGCCGACCGTGTCGTTCGGGACGTGGATCTGCTCGTAGTCCGAGGTGTCCATGAAGACGAAGTCGTCGCCGTCGCGGTAGAGGTACTGCATGTCGCGCTTGTCGACGGTGGCGGTCTCGACCTTGACGCCGGCGTTGAACGTCTTGTCGACCACCTTGCCCGAGAGCACGTGCTTGAGCTTGGTGCGGACGAACGCGGGGCCCTTGCCCGGCTTGACGTGCTGGAACTCGACGACGGTCCACAGCTGGCCGTCGAGGTTGAGGACCAGACCGTTCTTCAGGTCGTTGGTGGTGGCCACGGCTCTTCCTTGTGTCCTTGCGTCGATTCGGGGGGGTGGCGGGGGCCGCGCGCGGGCCGCCCCGCCGGGAGAGGCGTGGGTCAGCCTAACGCCCGCAGCAGGTGGGTCG
>JBDIAU010000076.1:0-7860 GCA_039812565.1 Beutenbergiaceae bacterium | reverse complement strand
ACGACGCCTTCTCCCCGGCGCAGCTCGACGGCTCCCACCACGTCAACGGCTCCCTCACGGTCGGCGAGAACATCGGCGACCTCGGCGGCCTGACGATCGCCGTCGCCGCGTACCGGATCGCGGTCGAGGAGCAGGGCCTCGCCGAGGCGCCGGTGGTCGACGGGCTGACCGGGCTGCAGCGCGTCTTCCTCTCGTGGGCGCGGATCTGGCGGATCAAGGCGCGGGACGAGGAGATGGTCCGCCTGCTGTCGATCGACCCGCACTCCCCCGAGGAGTTCCGCTGCAACGGCGTCGTCCGCAACCTCGACTCGTTCGTCGAGGCGTTCGGCGTCGTCCCCGGCGACGGGCTCTACCTCGACCCGCAGGAGCGCGTCCGGATCTGGTGACCTCTCCCCCGCCCCCGCTTCTCGCCGAACGCACTGTTGGTCGGCCGAAACCGCGGTTTCGGCCGACCAACAGTGCGTTCGGCGGGTGGGAGGCGGCAGGGACATCAGTCCAGCGTCGCGCCGCCGCGGGCGAGCGTGAACGAGTGGCCGCTCTCGGCCTCGCGGCACGTCACGCCCGACTCGGCGCTCGTGCAGGTGAAGCTCGCGACCGTGACGCTGCCGCCGTACGGCAGGACCTCGACGTCGGCCGCCGCCGGGCCGGGCGGGTCGCCCTCGACGCAGTCCCACCGCGCGCCGTCGGCGGTCAGCGTCAGGACGTGCCCGACGTCGCCGTCGCACCCCTCGATCTGCGGCGCCGGGTAGGAGAACTCGGCGATCGTGCACGTCACGGCATCGGATCCGAGCGTGCACGCGATGTTGCGCGAGGGTGAGGCGAACTCCGCGCCCGGGGTGCCGGTGACCGTCGCCGGGGTCGCGTCCCCGCCCCCGGTCGCGGCCGGCCGGAACGCCTGGAACGCCAGCACGGCCAGGACCAGCACGAGGACCGCGTCGACCACGAGGAGCGTGACGACGGCCGGCCCGAGGGGCTGACGCGGTTCAGCCATGCGCACCTCCCACCCGGCGCCGGTCCGGTGCCCAGCGCGACCGTCCCACGCTACGCGATCGCCGTCGCGGCACCGAGGACGGGGAAGACGACGGCGGCTCCGGTCACCTCGAGCCGGACGAGCGAGCCCCGGGCGGGCAGGTCCTCGGAGGCGGTGCGGGCTCGCACGCGCACACGGTCGCCGTCGCCCGGGTCGGGCCCGGGCTCGTGCTCCGGCCCGCCCGCCAGCCCGACCGCCCCGGCGAGCCGGGCGAGGCCGCCGACCAGCTCGAGCTCGACGTCGGCGTCGTGCCCGTAGAAGTCGACGGCCCGGACGACGGCGACCGGCGCCGGCCGCCCGTCCGACGCCTCGCCGGGGCCGACGGGGCGCAGGAGGATCTGCTCCGGCCGGACCAGGACGCGCACCCACGCGCCGTCGGACCCGACGGCGCCGCCCTCCGCGGCGACCTCGCCGAGCGCGCAGCGGACCCGGCCCTGCGACCACCGGCCGCCGAGCAGGACGGCGTCCCCGACGAATGCGGCGACCGTCGGGGTCGACGGCCGTCGGTAGACCTCCTCGGGCGGGCCCACCTGCGCCATCCGGCCGTCCGTCATGACGGCGACGCTGTCGGCCATGGACAGGGCCTCGGTCTGGTCGTGCGTGACGAGCAGCGCCGTCGTCCCGGAGGATCGCAGGACGTCGCGGACCTGGGCCCGCAGCCCGGCGCGCAGCCCGGCGTCGAGGGCGGAGAACGGCTCGTCGAGGAGGAGGACGTCGGGCCGAGGGGCGAGCGCGCGGGCGAGCGCGACCCGGTGCCGCTGGCCGCCGGAGAGCTCGTGCGGGAACCGCCGCTCGAGGCCGTCCAGCCCGACGAGGCGGACCAGCTCGGCCACGCGCTCGGCCCGCCCGGGGCCGCGCCTCAGGCCGAACGCGACGTTGCGGGCGACGTCGCGGTGCGGGAACAGGGCCGCGTCCTGCGGGACGAGCCCGACACGGCGTCGCTCGGCCGGCACGTGCACACCCGGGGCGGCCACGGTCCGGCCGGCGATGTCGATGCTCCCGGCGTCGATGGGCAGGAGGCCCGCGAGGGCTCGCAGGACGGTCGACTTCCCGCAGCCGCTGGCCCCGAGGACGGCGGTGAGGGAGCCCTCCGCGAGGTGCAGGTCGACGCCGTCCAGGACGCGGCCGTCGCCGTACCCGGCGACGACACCCACGAGCCGGACCTCGCTCATCGCAACCCTCCCCCGTCGTCCTCGGTCACCCGCCGTCGCCGCGGCAGCGCCCCCGAGAGCAGGAACGCCGGCACCGCGGCGACGACGACGAGCAGCACCGCGTAGGGCGCCGCCGCGCCGTACGCACCGACGGCGGTGCGGCTCCACAGCTCGGTCGCCAGCGTGACGGTACCCGTCGGCCGCAGCATGAGGGTGGCCGGGAGCTCCTTCATCGCCGTGAGCGCGACCAGGAGCGCGCCGGCCGCGACGCCCGGCCAGGCGAGCGGGGCGGTCACCCGCCACCACACGCCGACGCCGCGGGAGCCGAGCGTGCGCGCGACGTCCTCCAGGCCGGGCGGCACGGCCGCGGTGGCGGCGCGCACCGAGCCGACGGCCTTGGGCAGGAACAGGACCCCGTAGGCGACGGCCAGCACGACGACGCTCTGGTACAGCGCGGGGACGACGGCCAGGGTGACGAACACGAGCGACAGCCCGACGACGACGCCCGGCAGGCCGTGCGCGAGGTACGACGCCGACTCCAGCGCCGTCGCGGCGCGCGAGCGGTAGCGGCCGGCGAGGACCCCGATCGGCAGGGCGAGGGCGACGGCGACGACGGCGCCCGCGACCGCGAGCCCGACGGTGCCGCCGAGTGCCGCCGGCAGCCGGCCGACGTCGAGCCCCGCGTCGACGCTCGCCGCGAACCGTCGCAGGACCGCGCCGAGCGGCACGACGACGCTGACGACCGCGACCGCGGCCAGGCCCGCGACGGCCACGGGCGTCCAGGG
Organism: Beutenbergiaceae bacterium; assembly: GCA_039812565.1. Taxonomy (GTDB): domain Bacteria; phylum Actinomycetota; class Actinomycetes; order Actinomycetales; family JAHECE01; genus JAHECE01. Next base: position 4,894 of record JBDIAU010000076.1, on the reverse strand, counting down.
GCCGAGCGGGACCGGGTCGCCCCCGCGGGCGCTCGCCCGCGGCAGGCGGGCGCCGGCCCGGCGGCGGGCGGCGCGCTCGAGCAGCACCACGGTGAGCGCGAGCGCCACCAGGACCAGGGCGTACGTCGCGGCCCGGGTGCGGTCGAAGCTCGCGGAGTACGCGCCGTGGACGGCCCAGGTGAGCGCCTCGTAGCGCATCATCGCCACGCCGCCGAAGTCGGAGAGCGTGTAGAGGGTGACGAGCAGGGCGCCCGCCGTCGCCGCGGGGCGGACCTGCGGCCAGGTGACGGCCCAGAACGCGCCGACGGGGCTGCGCCCGAGCGTGCGGGCCGTCCCCTCGAGGTCTTCGGAGCTGCGGATCGCCGCCGCCACCGGCAGCGTGACGTAGGGCGTGCACACGGCGGACAGGACGAGCGTCGCGCCCCAGAACCCGGACAGCGTCGGCACCGCGAGGAGCCAGCCGAACGCCGCGACGTACGAGGGGACCGCGAGCGGCAGCGCCGCGAGGACGAGCCACGTCCGCGGCGCGGGCAGCCGCGCCCGCGTGACGAGCCACGCCGTCGGGACGCCGACCACGAGCGCGACGGCCGTGACCGCGGCGGCGAGGACGATCGAGTTGCCGGCGAGCACGAGGACGCGCTCGCGCAGGAGCGCCTCGAGCGCGGCCGGGACCCCGCCCGCGGTCGCGCGGACGACGAGGTAGACGAGCGGGACGGCCGCGACGGCGCAGCTCAGCGCCCCGGCCACCACGAGGGCGGCCGGGGCGCTGCGGGTGCGCGCTCGCGTCACGGCGCTCAGGTCAGGCCGGCCTGGGCGATCAGGTCGACGGTGACGGCGAGCGAGTCGAGGTCGGCCAGGTCGAGCTCCGGGTTGCGCAGGTCCTCGAGGGCCGGCAGGCCCTCGGGCGCCGCGACGCCGGCCGCGAGCGGGTACTCGAAGGTCTCCTCGGCGAAGTACCGCTGCGCGTCCTCGGAGACGAGGTACGTGACGAGGGCGAGCGCGTCCGGGTCCTCGGCGGCCCCGGCGAGGATGCCGGCGCCGCTCACGTTGACGAGGGCGCCGGGGTCGCCCGGCTCGAGGAACGCGATCTGCGCCCGCATCGCGTCCTGGCCGAGCTCGGCGGCCGTCTCGTACCAGTAGTAGTGGTTGATGAGGCCGACGTCGAGGCGGCCCGAGTTCACGGCCTCGAGGATCGCGCCGTTGGACTCGAAGATCTGGACGTCGTTCTCGACCATGCCCTCGAGCCACGCGAGCGCCGCGTCCTCCCCCTCGAGGACGCGCAGGGCGGTGACGAACGACTGGAACGAGGCGTTCGTCGGGGCGATGCCGACCCGGCCCTTCCACTGCGGGTCGGTGAGCCCGAGGACGGACTCGGGCAGGTCGGCCGCCGTCAGCTCCTGGCCGTCGTAGGCGATGACGCGGGCCCGCCCCGTCACCCCGACCCAGCTGCCGTCGGTCGAGGTGAAGCCCTCCGGCGCGGCGCCCGCGACGTCCTCGGGCAGCGTCGCGAGGAGCCCGGCGTCGGCGACGGCGCCGAGCGCGCCGGCGTCCTGCGAGAGGAAGACCTGGGCGGGCGAGGCCTCGCCCTCCTCGAGCAGGAGGGCGGCGAGCGCCGTCGTGCCGTCGTAGCGGACCTCGACGTCGATGCCCGACTGCTCCTCGAAGCGCTCGACGAGGGGGCCGACGAGGTTCTCGGCGCGGCCCGAGTAGAGGACGACGTCGCCCGCGGCCTGCGTCGACGCGTCGTCCGGGTCGGCGCCCGAGCAGGCGCCGACGGCGAGCAGCAGGGCGCCGCCGGCGGCGAGGGTGAGCGGGAGTCGAAGGGCAGCCACGGGCGTCGGCCTCTCGGTCGGCGTGTCAGGGATGAGGTGAGGCTAACCTCAGGACGGCGCCGGGGTCCATCTCGGCCGCCCCAGGTTCCGCCTGCTGGACGCGGCGGCGGCCGGGCGACGTCGTCGGCTCGTGCGAGGATGGCGGGCGCGGCCGCCCGAGGCGACCACCCGCCAGCCCACCTGCGAAGGAGCGCGCATGCCCGGCGTCAACCTCACCCGGCAGGAGGCCCGCGAGCGCGCGGCCACCGTCACCAGCGAGCACTACGACGTCACCCTGGACCTCACCACGGGTGACCGGCTCTTCCGCTCGACGACGCGAGCGGTCTTCCGGGCCCGGCCCGGCGCCGCGACGTTCCTCGACCTCGTCGCCGACGCCGTCCACGAGGTCACGCTCAACGGGCGCCCGCTCGACGTCGCCGCCGTGGTCGCCGACTCCCGCATCACGCTCGAGGGCCTCGCCGAGCACAACGAGGTGGTCGTCGTCGCCGACTGCCGGTACATGAACACCGGCGAGGGGCTGCACCGCTTCGTCGACCCCGTCGACGGCGAGGTCTACCTGTACTCCCAGTTCGAGGTCGCGGACTCCCGGCGGGTGCTCGCCGTCTTCGAGCAGCCCGACCTCAAGGCGACCTTCGCGTTCACCGTGACGGCGCCGGCGCACTGGACCGTCGTCTCGAACTCCCCCACCCCCGCACCGACGCCGGCCGGCGACGGGGCCGCGACCTGGACGTTCGCCCCGACCCCGCGGCTCGCCTCGTACGTCACGGCGATCGTCGCCGGGCCCTACCACCGCGAGACCGGCGAGCTGACCAGCCGTGACGGCCGCACCATCCCGCTCGGGGTGCTCTGCCGGCGCTCGCTCGCCGAGCACCTGGACACGGCCGAGATCCTCGACGTCACGCGACGCGGCTTCGCGTTCTACGAGGAGGCGTTCGACCTCCCGTACCCGTTCGAGAAGTACGACCAGCTCTTCGTCCCGGAGTTCAACGCCGGCGCGATGGAGAACGCCGGGGCGGTGACCTTCCTCGAGAGCTACGTCTTCCGCTCCCGCCCCACCGAGGCGATGGTCGAGCGGCGCGCCGTGACGATCCTCCACGAGCTCGCGCACATGTGGTTCGGCGACCTGGTGACCATGCGCTGGTGGGACGACCTGTGGCTCAACGAGTCGTTCGCCGAGTACGCCTCCACGCTCGCCACCGCCGAGGCGACCCGCTGGACGAGCGCCTGGACCACGTTCTCCTCGCTCGAGAAGTCGTGGGCCTACCGCCAGGACCAGCTGCCCTCCACCCACCCGATCGTCGCCGAGATCAACGACCTCGAGGACGTCGAGGTGAACTTCGACGGCATCACCTACGCCAAGGGCGCGTCGGTGCTCAAGCAGCTCGTGGCGTGGGTGGGCCAGGACGCGTTCCTCGAGGGCGTGCGCCGCTACTTCCGCGCGCACGCGTGGGGCAGCACCGAGCTCCGGGACCTCCTCGTCGAGCTCGAGGCGGCGAGCGGGCGCGACCTCACCGCGTGGTCCGGGCTGTGGCTCGAGCGGGCCGGCGTCACCCTCCTGCGTCCCGAGGTGACGACGACGGCGCCCCACGGGAACGAGGTCCTCCAGACGGTCGCGGTCCTGCAGGAGGCGCCCGCCGAGCACCCCGTCCTGCGCCCGCACCGCCTCGCCGTGTCCGGCTACGACGTCGGGCAGGACGGAGCCCTCACCCGCACCTGGCGCGAGGAGCTCGACGTCGACGGCGCCCGCACCGAGGTCCCGGCTGTCGCCGGGCGCCCCGTGCCGGACCTGCTGCTGATCAACGACGACGACCTCGCCTACGCCAAGGTGCGCCTCGACGAGCGCTCCCTCGCGACTGCCGTCGAGCACCTGCGCGGCTTCGCCGACTCCCTGCCCCGCTCGCTGGTCTGGGCCGCGGCGTGGGACATGACGCGCGACGCGGAGTGGTCCGCGTCCGACTTCGCGGACCTGCTGCTGCGCAACATCGACGCCGAGACGGACTCGAGCGTGGTGCTCGTCCTGCTGCGCCAGCTCGCCACGACGATCGACCTGTACGTGGCCCCGGAACGCCGCGACGCGGTCGCCGAGGACGCCGCCCGGCGCCTCGTCGCGCTGGCCCGGACCGCGCCCGCCGGTTCCGACTCCCAGCTCCAGCTGGTCAAGGCCGCCGCCGGGCGGGCGTCGCGCCCGGCCGAGCTCGCGGCCGTCGCGGGCTGGCTCGCGGGCGACCTGCCCGGGCTCACCGTCGACACCGACCTGCGCTGGGAGCTGCTGACGGCGCTCGTGGCCGGCGGCGCCGCCGGCGAGGACGAGGTCGCCGCCCAGCTCGCGGCCGACCCGACCGCCGCCGGCGAGCGCGCCGCGGCCGCCGCTCGGGCCTCGGCGCCGACGGCCGAGGCCAAGGAGCGGGCGTGGGCCGCGGTCGTCGACGGCACGGACCTGCCCAACGCGGTGCAGGCCGCGGTCATCGGCGGGTTCCTGCGGGCGCACGACCGCGCGCTGCTCGTGCCGTTCGTCGACCGGTACTTCGCCGCGCTCGAGCCGGTCTGGGCGAGCCGGACGAACGAGATCGCCCAGGGCATCGTCGTCGGCCTCTACCCCACGCTGCTCGCCGGGCTCGACGCGACGACCGGCGTCGACGTCCTCGCCCGGACGGACGCCTGGCTCGACGCCCTCGGCGACCGGACGCCGGCACTGCGCCGGCTGGTCGTCGAGGCGCGCGACGGGGTCCGGCGGGCGATCGAGGCGCAGGAGCGGGACCGGCGCGGCTGAGCGTCGGGGCGCCGTCGAGAAGGGCGCGCCGAGAAGGGCGCGCCGACGGTCAGGCCTGCGCGCGGCCGGGCCGCGTCCAGACGTACAGCGGCGTGCCGGCGACGGCCTCGTCCCCGGGGGAGACGAGGAACGCCAGCTCCTCCGGCTCGGCCTGCAGCGCGACCACGGCGGTGACGACGCTGCGGCCGCTGCTCTCGACGTCGCGCGGCGACCAGGAGATGACCAGCTGGCCGGTCTCGACCTGGTCACCCTTGGCGACCGAGAGCACGAAGCCCGTCCCCTGCATCTCCAC
>JBDIAU010000075.1:0-7864 GCA_039812565.1 Beutenbergiaceae bacterium | reverse complement strand
ACGACGGCGACCGCCGGGTCGTCCTGCGACTGACCGACCCCGCCGGTGCCGGGGCCGGCATCCTGCAGGCGGCCGGGACCATCGTCGACGACGAGCCGTTCGACCCGCTCCTGGTGGACGATCTCGAACGGGGCGCCGGCCTGTGGGACGCGAGCGACGCCGTCGTCCTCGACGCCCCCGAGCTCGCGGCCGGCTCCCCCGGCGCGCGGCCCGGGCAGGATGCGTGGGAGCGCGCGCTGGAGGCGACGGCGGACGTCCCGATCGTCGTCGACGTCGACGTCACGGGGCGCCGGTGCGGCCCGGCGCGCGGCGTCCTCGCGGTCGCCCTCCTGAGCACGGCGACCTTCGACGCCACCACGATCGACCACACGACGGTGAGGATCGGGGACGCGCGCGAGACGCTCGTCGACCCCCGCACCGGGGTCCCGAAGCGCCACGTGCTGGACGTCAACCGCGACCGGCGCAAGGACCTCGTCGTCCTCGTGAGGCGCGGCGAGATCGGCGTCGACTGCCACCAGCCGCTGCCGGTGAGCGGCCAGACCGTCGACGGCCGGGCGATCACCCACGAGCCCGCCGACGTGCGCTTCGGGCGCGACTTCCCCCAGGGCGTCGACTGGAGCGGGGCCGCCGGCCTGTCGTTCTGGTACCAGGGGCGGGGCACCGGGGAGCCGGTCACCGTCGAGCTGCTGGACAACCGCGCCCCTGACCCCGGCCCGGACGGCTGGGACCTGGTCTGGTCGGACGAGTTCGACGAGCCCGCCGGCACCCCGCCGAACCCCACGAACTGGGGCTACGAGATCGGCGACGGCACCGTCAACGGGATCCCGGGCTGGGGCAACAGCGAGCTCCAGTACTACACGGACTCCCCCGAGAACGCCGCCACCGACGGCGAGGGCAGCCTCGTCATCACCGCACGCCAGGCCGAGGGCCAGCAGTGCTACTACGGCGAGTGCTCCTACACCTCCGCCCGGCTGCTGTCGAAGAACCGGGCGGAGTTCGCCTACGGGCGCATCGAGTCCCGCATCCAGGTGCCGGACGGCGAGGCCGGCCTGTGGCCGGCGTTCTGGAGCCTGGGCACGGACATCGACCGGGTGGGCTGGCCCCAGACCGGCGAGATCGACCTCATGGAGTACGTGAGCCGCATCCCCGACGAGGTCTTCGGCACGATCCACGGGCCCGGCTACGCGGGCGGCGACGCCTTCGGGAACATCGTCAACCTCCCCTACGGCGTCCCCGGAGAGTTCCGCACGTACGCCATCGAGTGGCAGCCGGACCGCATCGAGTGGTACCTCGACGGCGACCTCTTCCACACGGCCACCCCGGCCGACGTGGCGCCGAACGCCTGGGTCTTCAACGACCCGGTCTTCCTCCTGCTCAACATGGCGATCGGCGGCAGCTTCGGCGGCGCCGTCAGCCCCGACCTCACCTTCCCGCAGGAGATGAAGGTCGACTACGTGCGCGTCTACCAGGGGCCCGACACCGCGGAGCGGTTCGAGGCCACCTTCGTGGACGACTCCACCGGGTGGCAGCAGGTCACCGTGCCGTTCGGCGACTTCGTGCGCAGCACCGACCAGCCCGACGGCGCCCCCGACGACGGCCTCGACCTCACCGAGGTCTGGGGTTACGGCTTCCGCCCGCCGGGCGGGTCCGGGACCGTACGCGTCGACCAGGTGCGCCTCACGGACACGACCCCGCCGGAGGTCGCCGTGACCGACAACGTGCCCGGTGAGGTCGCGACCGGGAACGTGGTCTTCACGTTCCGGTTCTCGGAGGACGTGGGCACGAGCTTCGACGCGTCCGACGTCGAGCTGACCGGCGGCACGACGGGCACCTTCACGCGGGTGAGCGGGACCGAGGCCACCCTGGTGGCCCGCCCGCCCGCCGACTCCACCGGCGTCCTGGCGGTGAACGTCACACCCGGCTCGTTCGAGGACCTCTCGGGGAACGCGAACGAGGTCGGTGCGAGCGCCGAGCAGGCGTTCGCGACCCCGCCCGCCAACGGGCTCGTGCTCACGTTCAGCGAGGATCCGCCGCCCGTCCTCACCGGCTTCGGTGGGGTCGCCGGCTCCGTGGTCGCGGACCCGACCGACGCCGCCAACACGGTCGCGCAGATCGTCAAGGGCGCCCCCGAGGTCTGGGCCGGCGTCGTCGTCTCCACCGGGGAGGGCTTCTCCGTGCCCGAGATCCCGTTCTCGGACGCCGACGCGACGATCACGCTGCGCCTGTGGTCACCGAAGCCCGCCGGCACCCCGGTGCTCCTGAAGGTCGAGAACGCCGCCGACGCCGGGCAGTTCGCCGAGGTCACGGCCCTCACCACCGTCCAGGACGGGTGGCAGACCCTCAGCTTCGACTTCACCGGCGTCGCCGACCCGTCGCTCACCTACGACAAGGTCGCGGTCTTCCCCGACTTCGGCACGGCCGGCACGGGTGAGACGTACCTCCTCGACGACCTCACCTTCCCCTAGCCGGGACGGACGGGCGGGCGGTGCGGCTGGTTGCTGCACCGCCCGCCCTCGTCGTTCCGACCCCGGCGCGGCCATCTGTGCGGAGACGGACGTGCGCCTGGCGCCACCAGGTCTCCGCACAGGGCCGGCTCAGCCTCGGGGCACGGGGCTCAGCCGGTAGAACCGCCCCTGCGCCCGGATGTGGCTCCGGGACAGCCAGTACAGCAGCGTGCCCGGGAACGGGTGCTGGCGGAAGGTCGCGCGGATGACGGCGTCGCGCTCCGGCCCCGGCTCCAGCGGCTCCGCGGTGAATCGCAGCCGCCGGCCGTCCGGGAGCTCGAGCACGCCGCCCCCGGCCGCGTCCAGGTTGCGGGTCCAGGCGCAGGCGGCATCGGGGTGCCCGAGGTACCGGCCCTCGCCGACGCGCAGGACGCCGAGCAGCACGATGCGCGGCAGGCCCGTCCGGCGCCCGACGACCCGCACGCGCACCGTGTTCCCCAGGACGCCGCGGCGCCACAGCCCGACGATCACCGGGTCGAGGCGCGCCAGCAGCCGGTACCAGCGCGGCCAGAACGTGCTCGGCGTCGGCGTCACGAGAGCCACGCTAACCGGGCGCCGTCGGACCGGCACCGCGCTGGGCCCACGGCTCGGCAGCCCGCGGCTAGCGTGGTCCCGTGCCCGATGAGCCAGGCCGCCCACGCCTCGACCGGGGCGTCGCCCTCGTCGTCGCGCTCATCGCCCTGGTCCTGGCCGGGTGCTCGGCACCGGACGACCCGTGGGAGGACATGCGTGCGGCGGTTCGCCAGGTGTCGATGACCCTCGCCGGCGCGGCGATGACGGTCGAGACCCTGCAACGGCTCCCGCAGACCGCCCCGACAGCCGACCGTGCGCTGACCGACGACGCCGAGCAGGTCGGGGCCGCGGAGGAGCGGATCCTCCTCCTCAACCTCGGGCCCGGAGACGAGGCCACCCGCCGCGACGCGCTGCGCCTGGTTCGTGAGGCGGAGGCCGAGCTGGCCGAGGCGAGGGCCGGGGCCGCTGCGGCGGGGCCCGGCACCCCGGTGCCCACCGACGAGCTGCGCGACCTCGCGGACCGCCTCCTCGAGCTCGCCGACGCGATGGCCGCGGAACGGTAGGCGCCGCCCGGCCCGGACGCCTCCTCGACAGGGTCAGCTCGTCCGGAAGAGCACCGTCGCCCGCGCGGTAGAGGCTCATACCCCCGATGACGGCGACGAGGGCGACGTTCCAGGTGAGGAAGACGACGAACGTGACGGTCCCGGGTCGTGGTGCCCGCAGGGGTGTGCTCAGGACCGACTCCTTCGTGACGTGGCGTGCCAGGACTCGCACGTCTGCGGAAGCTCGGACAGGGACGCACGGCCCAGGGGCGCACGACGGGACGGCCAAGGGACGCACACTGGTGGAGTGCGAGCGGACGACGTCGTCGTGCTGCTCGACGAGCTCGACGCACTCGGCGTCGTCGCCTGGCTCGACGGCGGCTGGGGCGTCGACGCCCTCGTCGGGGAGCAGACACGACCCCACCGCGACGTGGACCTCGTCGTCGCCCGGGACGACCTGTCCGCGGTGCGGTCGCTGCTGGACGCCCGCGGCTACGTCGAGCTGCGCGACTGGCTCCCGACGTCGCTCGCGTTCCGCGACCCGCACGGTCGCGAGGTGGACCTCCACCCCGTCGACCCCGACCCGGACGGCGGGGGCGAGCAGCTTCTGCCCGACGGCGGTCGGTGGCGCTACGGGCCTCCTGCGGGTGGGACGGTGGCCGGGCGACCCGTGAGGTGCGCCTCCGCCGACGACCAGCTCCGGATGCATGAGGGCTACGAGCTCCGCGACGTCGACCGGCACGACCTGCGGCTGCTCCGGCGCCTCGTCGATCCCGGAGCCTGAGACGGCCGACCGCGTGGGCACCGCCGAGGACGCCGGACCCGACCCGCCGCCCGTCGGCGTCGGTCAGGACCCGGTGCCGTGCGGGTCGTGCGCGGGGTCGTTGAGGAAGCCCTCCCAGCCGTGCAGCTTGCCGAGACCGAACGCGACCTCGAGGTTGTGCCGCGTGCACACCACCTCGGGCGGGCCGGCGGCGGTGACCCGGCCGCTGACGAGGATCACGTGGTCGGCGGCGCGCGCCTCGTCGAGGTCGTGCGTCGTGAGGACGACGGCCTCGCCGTTGTCGCGCTTGGTGTGGATGAGCGTGTCGATCGTCTGCGCGGACACGACGTCGAGGCCGGTGAGCGGCTCGTCGAGGAGCAGCACCCGGTGGTCCTGGGCCAGCCCTTGGGCCACGTAGACCCGCTGCCGCTGGCCGCCGGACAGCTCGTGGAGGTGCCGGCCGGCGAGGTCCTCGATGCCGAGCTGCCGCATCGACTCGGCGACGCGGGCGCGATCCGTCCGGCTGAACCGCCGGAAGTACCCGACGGCGGGGTACCGGCCCAGACCGACCGTCTCGCGCACGGTGATCGGCGTCGACGGCGGGACCACGGTGGACTGCAGCACGTAGCTGATCTCGCTGCGCACCTCGCGAGCGTCACGGCCGAGCACCGTGAGCCGGCCCTCGGCGGGCGGCACGAGGCCGGCGACGGCGTGCAGCAGGGTCGACTTGCCGGACCCGTTGGGCCCGATGACGGCGGTGATGCCGCCGAGCGGGATGGTGAAGGTCGACCGGTCGAGCGCCGTGTGGGCGCCGTACCGCAGGACGAGGTCCTGGCCGTCGGCGAGGTCGCCGGTCCGGGGCGGGGCGGGCCTCGTCTCGGCGACCTCCTCCTCGTGCTCGGGCGCCGGTTCCCCTCCCGACGGCGCCTGCGCCGCCGCGCTTCCGCCGCGCCGCACCCGGACGGGCCGCAGCCGCGTCCAGGCGAGCGTGACGAAGAAGGCGGCGATCGGGACGATCGCCATGGTGGCCGAGCCGGCCGTCCCGAGGTGGTAGCTGATCACGAGGCCCAGCCACACGGACGCGACGGCCAGCACCGCGGCGGTGACCATCATGCGCGGCACCGTGCGCACCACGAGAGCGGCGGTGGCCGGCGGCCCGACCAGGAGGCCGAACACGAGCAGCGTCCCGACGGCCTGGAAGCTGCCGATCACGGCGGCCGCGATGAGAACGAGCAGGACCGCGTGGGCGCGGCCGGGTCGCATGCCGAGCAGCTCCGCCTTCTCGCGGTTGAACGCGAGCGCCAGGAACGGCCGGTACATCAGCCACGACGTGACGATCACCCCGACGCCGAGCACCGCCTGCTGCACCAGGTCCGCCCTGGTCACGCCGAGGGCGTCGCCGAAGAGGATCGCGGTGAGGCTCCCGGTGTACGAGTCGACGCTCGAGATGATCACGACGCCGAGCGCGAGCATGCCGACGAACAGGAGCCCGATCGCCGTGTCCTCGGCGAGCCGGGTCTGCCGGTTGACGACCTCGATCCCGGCCACCATCACGGCGGCGGCGACCGCGGCTCCGACGGCGGGGCTCATGTCGAGGACCACCGCGGCAGCGATGCCCGGGACGACGCCGTGGACGAACGCGTCCCCGAAGAAGCTCATCCCCCGCAGGACCAGCCAGGTGCCGACGACGGCGCACATCAGACCCGCGAGGATCCCGCCGATCAGCGCACGTTGCTGGAACCCCAGCGCGAACGGCTCGACGAACCACTCCAGGACGGGCACGGCGGCAAGACTAGCCAGCGAGCGCGTCGGCGATGCGCGTCGCGTTGGTGACCATCGCCTCCTGGTAGGTCGCCGCGCCCGAGCCCTCCGGCCCCAGGCTGTCCACGTAGAGCTCGACCACCGCGATCTGCTCGCCGCTCTCGGCGGCGACGGCGTCGACGAGCGCCGTCGAGTTCGCGGTGTTGGCGAAGATGGCCGGCACGCCGGCCTCCTGGATGGTCGCGACGAGCGCGCTCACCTCGGCGGAGCTCGGCTCCGCGAGCGTGGAGCCACCCGGGATGACGACGCCGGCGACCTCGAAGTCGTACGCCTCGGCGAAGTAGCCGAAGGCGTCGTGGTCGGTGACCAGGATCCGCGAGCCCGCAGGGACGGCCGCGAGGATGGTCCGGACCTGCTCGTCCGTCTCGGCGAGCGACGCCGAGACCTCCTGCCCGCACTCGGCGTACGCGTCGTCGCCGGTGGCCTCGGTGAGCTCGTCGCCGATCAGGACGGCGGCCCGCGCCATCCGGGACACGTCGAGCCCGACGTGCGGGTCGAGCGAGCCGTGCGTGTCCTCGCCCTCCTCCTCGGCGTGCTCCTCGCCCTCTTCCTCGGCGTGCTCCTCGCCCTCGTGGCTGTGCTCGCCGGCGAAGGGCAGCGGGTCGAGCGCGGGGGCGACCTCGAGGACCCGGGCGCCGTCGTCCTGGGCGGAGGCGATGGCGGACGCGAGGCCCTCTTCGAGGCCGAGCCCGTTGGCGACCACCACGTCCGCCTGCACCATGGCCGCGACGTCGGCGGACGACGGCGAGAAGTCGTGCGGGTCGGCACCGACCGGCATGACGGTCTGCACCGTCGCCCCGCCGGCGCAGGTGGCGACCTGCCCGGCGATGTCGCCGAGGATCGTCGTCGTGGCGACCACGGTGACGTCGGCGCCCGAGGCGCCCCCGCCGCCGGTGGCGCCGTCACCCGAGCCGCCCGTGCTGCACCCGACGAGGCTGACGGCTGCGACCGTGGCGCTGGCCACCAGCACCGGAAGACGCCTGCGCATGACTCGACCGTCCCTCCCGCGGACGCGGCGCACGCCGGTCACACGCTCAACCCGTAATGGAAATCATTCCAATCATACGCCGCCCGAGAGAGTGCCCGGCACCGGCTCCACCGGTTACCGTCGATGCACCCCGCTGCGCCGTCGGCGCCGCGCCGTGCCGCCGTCAGGACGAGGACCCCCGTGCCGTTCACCGGAGCCCACCCGGCCGCCGTGCTGCCGTTCGCCCGCACCTCGCTCCCCCTGTCCGCCCTGGTCATCGGCTCGATGGTCCCCGACCTCGGCGTCTTCGTCCCGGCCCTGCGCCCGACCTACACGCTCACCCACAGCCTGCTCGGGGTCGTCACGATCGACGTCCTCCTCACCCTCGTCGCGCTCGCCGCGTGGCACGGCCTCGTCGCGGGCGCCGTCGTCGCCGCCGCGCCGTCAGCGCTGCGCCGCCGCCTGCCCCCGGGTGCGCCCGCCGGTCTGCGCGACCTCCTGGGCACGCCCGCGGCGGCCGCCCGGACCGCGGCGGCCGCCGCCCTCGGCGCCCTCACGCACGTCGTCTGGGACCTCTTCACCCACCGCGGGCGGTGGGGCGTCGCGATGGTCCCCGCCCTCCAGGAGGCCTGGGGTCCGCTGGCGGGGTACCGGTGGGCGCAGTACGCGAGCGGCGTGCTCGGCGTCGTCGTCCTCGCCACCGCGGTCGCCGTGTGGTGGCGCCGCACCCCGCCCCGCGCGCCCGAGGAGGCTC